>NZ_JACARP010000293.1:0-301 GCF_013386595.1 Brevundimonas sp. P7753
GGCCGCCACCGCCGGCTCGCCCCAGTAATAGCGGCAACGGTCGCTCAAGCCGTAGCGGCGCATCAATCGCTGTTCGTCAGGCGTGCCCAGGTAATGCTTGATCCAGTTCTTCGGCTTGGCCAGCATCACGTCGTCGAGCACCTGCATCAGTTGCGACGTGGCGTGCGCCGGCAGCAGTTCTTCTTCGATCTGGCACAGGGCGTACAGCGCCTCGCGCAGGGCGAAGGTGGCGGCCGGGCCCACTTTCAGGATGGCGAAATGGTCGCGCACCATGGCGTGCAAAGCGGACTAGCGCTGGTAG
>NZ_JACARP010000294.1:0-357 GCF_013386595.1 Brevundimonas sp. P7753
CTGCACAGTGACGTCATGGGTTGGCTCGCGGCCAAGATCGACCTCTTCGATGCTGTTCGGATACCCTCGGTGCCGGTGACGCGGTGCCCCTGCCACGAGCAGCCTCATTGAACGCATAGGGCGACGCAAATTGAAGAGATGTAAATCCGCGGCCAGGGAACGTGTATGCGGAGCGGATACAGTGGGCGTTGCGGAGCTCCTTACGCCATTTTTTCTTGTGGCGCGTAGATGCCAACTCTAGACTCCGGCTAACTCGCCCGGCCAAGTGGCCATTGATTCGCCTGAACGGCAGAGGCCGGATTCAGTCACCGTCCTCTGCCTGGTGAAACAGGGGTGTCGGGGTTGGTTGAGCGGACT
>NZ_JACARP010000043.1:0-23822 GCF_013386595.1 Brevundimonas sp. P7753
GCCTCCGCCGCACCGCTCCCCGACCGAGCGGCCCTATATGCAGGAGCCCGGCGAGCGCGGCTGACACGACAAAGGGCGGCCCCTTCGCAGAGGCCGCCCTTTTTGTTTCACGTGGATCAATGGGTTGAGGCCGCTCAGACGAGCGCGATCTCTGCCGAGATCGCTTGCGCCGACGCGCGGGGATCGCCCGCCGCCGTGATCGGGCGCCCGATGACCAGATGGGTCGCCCCGGATTCCAGGGCGCTGGCCGGGGTCGCCGCCCGCGCCTGATCGTCCAGAGCCGCGCCCGTGGGCCGCACGCCCGGCGTGACGATCAGGAAGTCGTCGCGGCCCGCGGCCAGGGCGATCTCGCGCACCCGCGCCGCCTCGTGCGGGCTGGAGACGACGCCTTGCACGCCCGCGTCCAGCGCCTGACGCACCCGCAGTTCGACCAGGTCCGCCGCTGACAGACTGTGATCGTCCGCTTTCAGATCCTCCTCGGTCAGGCTGGTCAGGACGGTGACGCCCAGAATTCTGAGGTCCGACCCCGCCGCCCCGCGCGCCGCCGCCGCCATGACCTGGGGCCGAGCATGGACCGTCAGCAGGTCGCAGCCCGCGCCCGCCAGCACCGCCGTCGCCTTCTCCACCGTCGCGCCGATGTCGTGCAGCTTCCAGTCCAGAAACACCTGATGGCCCGCCGCCTTCAGCGCGCGCGCCAGACCCATGCCGTCCGAGGCGAACAGTTGCAGCCCCACCTTGTAGAAGCCGACCGCGTCGCCGATGCGCTCGACCAGGGCCCTCGCCTCCTCGGTCGTCGGCACGTCCAGGGCGCAGATGACGCGCGGATCAAACGGGCGATTGGCCAGGTCAATGGGATGGGCTTCGGACATTTCCGGCTCTCGACGGGTTGCAGGCGCGCGCGGATGCCCCGATAGGTGAGGCGAAGCGTCGCGGGATCGCGCGGCGGGTTTAAGGGCGGGACGAAGCAATGAACGCGGTCGATCTGGGGGTCAACCTGTTCGTGGCGCTGTTCGCGCTGCTGGACCCCATCGGCAATGTGCCGATCTTCGCCGCCGCCACCGCCGGGGCCTCCCTGCGTCAGCGCATCACCGTCTCGGCCATGATCTGCGGTTTCGCCGCCGTCTTCCTGGGCTTCTTCTTCTTCACCGGCCTGGGCCTGCTGCAGTTCTTCGGCATTTCGCTGGCCGCCTTCCGCATCGCCGGCGGCATTCTGCTGCTGCTGCTCGGCCTCGACATGGCGCGCGAGGACTTCCTCAAGATCTTCGCCGACGCCGACGCCGTGACCGACGCCAAGGACGTGCGCGGCTACGCCAAGCGCCGCTTCAAGCGCCTGATCGTGCCCTTCGCCATTCCCCTGATGATCGGCCCCGGCGCCATCTCGGCCATCATCATCAACGCCGGCGAGGCCCAGAAGCTGGGGGCGGCGGGCACGGCCTCGTCGCTGGTGGCCATGGTCGCCGCCTGCGTCGTCACCTTCTTCTGCTTCGCCGCCACCGGCCCGATCAGCCGCATCCTCGGCGATGTCGGCATGGCCATCGTGGTTCGCGTCCTGGGCCTGATCCTGTGCGCCCTGGCCATCCAGTTCATCATCGCCGGTCTGGGCGAAGCCATCCCCGGCATGTTCAGCCTCGGGGTGACGGCGCCCTACCCCGCCGGCGGTCACTGAACTCAACCGTCATCCCGGAAAGCGCGGAGCGCTTATCCGGGACCGCCACAAACACTAGCCGCTGAGCCTTGAGCGGTCCCGGATAGCGGCTTCGCCGCTTCCGGGATGACGGAGCGTGGCGGCTAAAGCCGGTCCAACCGTTTGGCGTGGCCGCCGACCATCCTTAGCGCCAGGGCGTCGGGCAGCATCCCGCCCAGGGCCGCCAGCACATTGTTGGCGGCGCCCGGCGTGACGCGCGGGCGATTGGCCTCGACCGCGTCCCAGCCGATGCGGGCCACGCGGTCGGCCTCCATCCACATCCACTTCGGATAGGCGCTCGACACCTGCTCGCGCGAGCCGTTGACGTCGTGGAACTCGGTATAGGTGTAACCGGGGCAGAGCGCCGTAACGTGCACCCCCGTCCCCTGCGTCTCCAGCCACAACCCCTGCGAGGCCTTGATCAGGAAGCTCTTGATCGGTCCGTACAGGGTGTCGCCGCCGGTCGCGGGCATCTGCCCCGCCAGCGAGGCCACGTTCAGCACCCGGCCCCAGCCGCGCGCCGTCATGCCGGGAAGCAGGAAGCGGCTCAGCTCGACCGGCGCGGTCAGCATGACGCGCATCATGGCGGCATGGTCGGCGGGGTCGGTGGACAGAAAGCCCGTGGTGCGGCTGAACCCGGCGTTGTTGATCAGACCATCGACCTTGAGACCCCGCGAAGCGACGGCCTCGACCAGACGCGCAGGCGCCCCCGGTTCGGCCAGATCGGCGGCGATGACGCTGGCGACCACGCCATGCTGCGCCGTCAGCTCTTCGGCCAGAGCCTTCAAGGGCGCTTCGCGGCGCGCCGTGAGGATCAGGTCATACCTCCGCCCCGCGCACTCGCGCGCCAGGGCCGCGCCGATGCCGGCGGAGGCCCCCGTGATCAGGATGGTGCGGCGCGGCTGCCCCAAGCGAGGCGCGTCAGGCGGCGGCGACGGGGCAGGCTGAATGCGGCGCGAATTCACGCAGCGATTCAGGGTCCGCTTCGAGCAGGTCGGCGATGGTGATCTTGGACAGGGCGGCGCCTGCGGCTTGATCGGCGGCGGTCAGGGCCTTGGCCACCTGACGCGGGATATGCTCCCCCACCGGACAGCCCTTGGCCCCGGCGGGCGGCGAGCCCAGGTGGGCGCAGCCGTTTACGGCCTTCAGCACCTCGGCCATGCAGATGTCTTCCGGGCGACGCAGCAGCCAGGAGCCGCCCGAGGCGCCGGGACGCGTGGCGATCAGCCCCGCCTTGGCCAGCAGGGCCGTCACCCGGCGGATGACCACCGGATTGGTCGGCACCGAGGCCGCCAGAACGGCGCTGGGCGCCGCATCCGCAGCCGAATAGGCGCCCTTGTGGGCCAGATAGGCCAGGGCGTGGGCGGCGACGGGGAATCTTTGGCTGTCAGACATCTCGGTTTCGTACTCCAGACCGGAAGGTAGGGCTTCCGGCGCCGTTTTCCAAATCCATCCGCAACAAAAACTGTTTTAATTATCGCAAAGCTTCACGCGCCGGCCTTCCGGGCGAAGCGCCAGGCGGCGTCCGACAGGGGTCCGACCTGGGCCGCCATGGTCCGGGCGTGGGCGCTCGCGGCGGTGCCGTCGCGCACCCGACCGGCGATTCCCTGACAGATGGCGGCCAACCGGAACAGGTTGTAGGCGAACAGCCACTCGAGGTTCTGCGGCGGCGCCGTCCCGGTCTTTGCGGCGTAGCGTTCGACCGTCTCCTCGACCGAGGGAATGCCCAGTTCGTTCAGGTCCGCCCCCGCCAGTCCGTTGCGCAACGACGCCGGAATGACCCAGGCGATCAGCAGATAGGAGAAGTCGGCCATGGGATCGCCCAGGGTCGACAGCTCCCAGTCCAGCACCGCCCGCACCCGCGCCTCGACCGGATCAAGGATCATGTTGTCGAGGCGGAAGTCGCCGTGGACGATCCTCGTCGGTCCCTCCGGCGGCAGGCTGTCGGGCAGGAAGGCGATCAGCCGGTCCATGGCGGCGATGGGCTCGATCTCCGAGGCCCGATACTGCTTGGTCCAGCGCCCCACCTGCCGCGCGAAATAATTGCCCGGCTTGCCGTAGTCCGACAGGCCGATGGCGGCGGGATCGAAAGCGTGCAGCGCCGCCAGCGTATCCGTCTGCGCCTCATAGATGGCGCGGCGCTCGGCGGGAGCCAGACCCGGCAGCTTCAGGTCCCAGAAGACACGGCCCTCGACCTTGTCCATGACATAGAAGATCGAGCCAATGACGTCTTCGTCCGTACACAGAGCATAGGGTCGCGCCACCGGAAACCCTTGCGCATAGAGGGCCGAAATGACGGTGAACTCGCGGTCCACGGCGTGGGCGCTGGCCAACAACGTCCCGGGCGGCTTGCGACGCAGCACATAGGCCCTGCCCGGCGTGGTCAGTTCATAGGTGGGGTTGGACTGACCGCCCTTGAACTGGCGGATCGTCAGCGGCCCGGCGTAGCCCGCGACATGGGCCGTCAGCCAGGCGTCCAGCGCCCCCTCGTCCAGCCGATAGCGTTCGTCCACCTCGCGTGTGCCGGAAAAGGCGGACTGGACGTCCATTTGATCGGTCATGGTTCGCCTCCCCCTGCTGCGATGATGGCGGCCTTCACCGCCCCGCGCCAGCCCTTCAGCAGTCGTGCCCGCTCGGCTTCGTCCATGCGTGGGCGCCAGACGGCGGGGGCCTCAAGCGGGGCGGTCCACAGCTCGGACGTCAGGCCGACGCCGAAGGCCGCCAGCCGCGCCGCCCCCAGGGCCGTCATCTCCTGGAAGGCGGGGCGTTCGACCTCGACCTCGCAGATGTCGGCGATGAACTGCATGGCGAAGGCGTTGGCCGTGACCCCGCCGTCCACCTTCAGCCGTGTAAGCGGCGGCGCGCCGTCCGTCTTCAAGGCGTCCAGCAGGTCGCGCGTCTGATAGGCCAGGCTCTCCAGCGCCGCGCGGACGAAGTGGGCCGGGCCGCTGTCGCGGGTCAGGCCGATGACCGTGCCCCGCGCCTCCGGCTGCCACCAGGGCGCGCCCAGGCCGGTGAAGCCGGGGACCAGATAGACCCCGCCATTGTCCTTCAGCGTCTGGGCCACAGCCTCGGACTGACGCGAGTCCGAAATGACCTTCAGCCCGTCGCGCAGCCACTGGATCGCCGACCCGGCCGAGAAGATCGACCCTTCCAGCGCATAGGCGATCTGACCATCCGCGGCGTAGCCCAGGGTCCCCAGCAGTCGCGAGGTCGAGGCCACCGGCGCCTCTCCGACGTTGGCCACCAGAAAGGCCCCGGTGCCGTAGGTGATCTTGGCGTCGCCCGCCGCCAGGGCCCCATGTCCGACCAAGGCCGCCTGCTGGTCTCCCGCCGACCCGTGAATGGGCAGGGCCCGCCCGAACAGGCTGGCGTCGCAGTCGCCCAGATGATCGGCGCAGCCCCGGATCTCGGGCAAGGCCTTCATGGGCACCTTGAACAGGTCGCACAGGTCCTCGCGCCATTGCAGCGTCCGCAAGTCCATCAGGCTGGTGCGGCTGGCGTTGGTGGCGTCGGTGACGTGGCTTTGCCCGCCCGTCAGCTTCCAGATCAGCCAGGCGTCGATGGTGCCCAGCAGGACCTCGCCCCGCGCCGCCCGCTCGCGCGCCCCCGGCACGGCGTCCAGCAGCCAGGCGTATTTCGAGGCCGAGAAATAGGGGTCGAGGATCAGGCCGGTCGCCGCCTGCACCTCCGCCTCACGCCCTTCCGCCGCCAGCCGCGTGGTCACGTCCGACGTGCGCCGGTCCTGCCAGACGATGGCCCGGTGCAAGGGCTCGCCGGTCGCCGCGTCCCACAGGACCGCGGTCTCGCGCTGGTTGGTGATGCCCACGGCGGCGAAGCGGTCCACCCCGCCGGCCTTGCGCACCACCTCGCGACAAGTCTGCAAGGTCGCGCGCCAGATCTCGGCCGCATCATGCTCGACCCAGCCGGACCGCGGGAAGTGCTGGGCCAGCTCGATCTGGCTGACGGCGACGGCGCTGAACGAACCGGACGGCGACACCTCAAAGGCGATGGCCCGCGTCGAGGTCGTGCCCTGGTCGATGGCGAGGATCATGTTCGCTTGCATGATGTGAGTTATGCAGAGCTTGCGCCTGCACGTAAGAGGAAACTCATGCACACGCCCTCCTTCTCCGGCGTACTCGACGCCGCCCGCCAAATCGCCCCCGCCGCCGTGCGCACGCCGCTGATCGAGCATCCGGCCCTGAACGAGGCCGTCGGCGGACGCGTCTTGATGAAGGCCGAGACCTTGCAGGTGGCGGGGGCCTTCAAGTTTCGCGGGGCCTATAACCGCATCAGCCGCCTGAGCGACGCCGAAAAGGCGCGCGGCGTCGTGGCCTATTCCTCAGGCAACCACGCCCAGGGCGTCGCGGCGGCGGCCCTGGCGGTCGGGACCCGCGCCCTGATCGTCATGCCCTCGGACAGCCCGGCGGTGAAGGTCGAGGGCGTGCGCGACTTCGGCGGGGAGGTGCGTTTCTACGACCGCTGGACCGAGAGCCGCGAGGCCATCGGCGCCGAGATCGCGGCGGAGCGCGGCGCCATCCTGGTCCCGCCCTTCGACGACCCCTTCATCATCGAGGGCCAGGGCACGGTCGGACTGGAGATGCTGGATCAGGCCGGCATACCGATGGACCAACTGCTGTGCGGCGCCTCGGGCGGCGGCCTGATCGCCGGGATCAACCTGGTCATGGCCGAACAGAGCCCCGACACCCGCGTCATCGTCGTCGAGCCCGAAGCCTTCGACGACACCCGCCGCTCGCTGGAGGCGGGCGAACGGACCGCGCATCCGCCAGGCGCGCCGTCCATCTGCGACGCCCTGATGGCGCCCCTGCCCGGCGAACTGACCTGGCCGATCAACCGGCGTCTGGCGGGCGCCGCGACCGTCACCGACGCCGAGGCAGCCGAGGCCATGCGCTTCGCCTTCCGCTGGCTGAAGCTGGTCATCGAACCAGGCGGCGCCGTGTCTCTGGCGGCCCTGCTGTCAGGAAAGGTCGCGGGCAAGGGCCTGACCACCGGCATCGTCCTGTCCGGCGGCAACGTCGATCCGGGCCTGTTCAGCGCCATCATCGAGGGCCGCTTCAAGGGCTGATCCCCGCCCCCTTGCGCCCGCCCGCGACGCAGGCAAGGCTGCACAAAACGGAGGGGCCCCGATGACGAAACCGAGCGATCTGCCATCCCTGATCGGCCAGGAGGTCGGCGTCAGCCGCTGGATCACTGTGGACCAGGCGCGCATCGACGCCTTCGCCCGCACCACCGAGGACGAGCAGTTCATCCACGTCGATCCCGAACGAGCCAAGGCGACGCCCTTCGGCGGGACCATCGCTCACGGCTTCCTGACCCTCAGCCTGGCCTCGGCCATGAGCTATGACGCCCTCGCCCCGCTGGACGGCGTGGTCATGGGGGTCAACTACGGCTTCGACAAGCTGCGCTTCCTGGCCCCGGTTCCCGCCGGATCGAAAGTGCGCGGTCGCTTCAAACTGCTGTCCGCCGAGGCCAAGGGCGCCGACGACGGCGTGACCCGCTGGCTGCTCAAGCACGAACTGACCGTCGAGATCGACGGCGCAGACAAGCCCGCCCTGATCGCCGAATGGCTGACGATGCAGATGGTGAAGCCCTGAGCCTCACCCGTTTCCGGTGCTGGACAAGAACGGGATAACGGCGCTCCAGTAACCATAGTCCGCGCACGGTCGGATCGAGGGAGGCTGGACAGTGCACCTACACGCCGTTTCCGTCTTCGACGGCCTGTCCTTTCTGGTGGCGGTGTTCGCGGCCTGGACGGCGCTGGACCTGTTTCAGCAGGTGCGGTCCCATCAGGGCGGCGCGCGGCTGGGTTGGCTTGCCACGGCGGCGACGGCCATGGGCGGCGGCGTCTGGTCGATGCATTTCATCGCCATGCTGGGTTTCGATCCCGGCGCGCCGGTTCGCTATGATCTGCCGCTGACCGTCGCCTCCTTCGTACTGGCGACGGTCGGGTCCAGCCTCGCCTTCCTGATCGCCGCAGGCCGTGCGGACCGCCGCCGCATGATCCTGGCCGGCCTGGTCATGGGGGCTGGCATCTGCGCCATGCACTATATCGGCATGGCGGCGCTGAGGACGTCGGCGACCCTGACCTATACGCCCGCTCTGGTCGTCCTGTCCGCCGTCATCGCCCTGTTCGCCTCCACCGCCGCCTTGTTCGCCGTCAACCAGGACCGCTCGCCGCTGTGGCGGTTGACGGCGGCTCTGGTCCTGGGTCTGGCCGTGGCGGGCATGCATCATGTGGCCATGGCGGCCCTGACCGTGACCCCGGCACAGGTCGCCGCGACACTGGACCCGCACGGCGCCCCGCCCCTGATGCTGGCCGTGGCGGTCGCCGGCGTGACCGTCCTCATCCTGTTTCTGGCCCTGGCGGTCGCCATGGTGAATCAGCGCGACAAGCTGATCGCCATCATCGACGCGGGCGGGGTCGGCTACTGGGAGCTGGCCCTTCCGGGACAGGACCTCTGGCTGTCCGGTCGGGCGCGCAAATACCTCGGCCTGGACCGGGGCGAGCCCTTCGGCGCGCGCGATCTCGCCAAAAAGCTGAAACCCGAGGACATGGTCCGGCGAACGGAAACCCTGGAACGCGCCCTGAGGGGGGACGGTGACTACGCCGCCGAGTATCAGATCCGCGACAGCGGCCGCTGGCTTCAGGTGCGCGGCCGGTTGATCCGCTCGCGGTCGGGCAAGCCGGTCAAGCTGGCGGGGGTGATCACCGACGTCACCGACCGGCATCAGGCCTTCGCCGCCCTGGCCACCAGCGAGCATCGCCAGCGCCTGCTGATCAATGAGCTGAACCACCGGGTGAAGAACACCCTGGCCACGATCCAGTCCATCGCCGCCCTGACCGCCCGCCGCTCCAGCAGCGTCGAGGACTTCATGCGTCTGTTCCAGCCGCGGCTGATCGCCCTGTCCGACACCCACAACCTGCTGACCGCCAACGGCTGGGAGCGCGCCCGCCTGCGCGATCTGGTGCTGCAGGAGTTCCGCCCCTATGCCGAGGATCAGCTGCGGATGCAGGGTCCCGACGTGACCCTGGAGTCCGAACAGGCCCTGTCCATGGGCCTGATCCTGCATGAACTGGTCACGAACGCCGCCAAGTACGGCGCCCTGAGCAACCCGGACGCTGCGGGCGGTCGGGTGGACGTGACCTGGGGCGAGGTCGACGACGACGGCCTGATCGTTCTCGACTGGGTCGAAAGCGGCGGCCCGGCCGTCACGGCGCCCACCCAGTCCGGCTTCGGTTCACGCCTGATCGACACCAGCGTGCGTGGCACGCTGAGGGGCACGGCGACGATCGACTATGCCCAGGACGGCCTGCGTTGCCGCCTGAAGTTTCAGCCGGGCGCGGCGCCCAAGACCTAGTGTTCGCCCAGGCAGCGCAGGGCGACTTCCAGATTGCGCAGGCCGTCCTCGCCCGAGACCGCCGCCGTCTCGCCGGTGCGGATGGCGTGGACGAAGGCCTCGTGCTCCTTCTTCAGCGGTTCGGCGGGCCAGGAGTTGAGCATCCGCGTCGAATAGGAGCCGTCCGGCTGCTGGCCGAAATACTCCGTCACCTGACGGGTGATCAGATCGGCGACGATGAAGCGATTCTTGGTGGCGACCTGCAGGGTGCGGGTCTTGTAGGGCGTGACCCAGTTGGTCGTGATGTGGGCGATCACGTCATTGGCCATGCGGAACTGCAACAGAGCCGAGTCTTCGCGGGACGCATGGGCGTGACCCAGCAGCGACTGAACCTCCACCACTTCGGACCCCGTCAGGTGGCGGATGATGTCGATGTCGTGCACCGCCAGGTCGATGACCACGCCGACCTCGCCCATGCGCGGCGGGAAGGGGCCGACGCGGGTGATCTGGATGGAGATGATCTCGTCGCCGTCGATGGCGCGCTTGACCGTGTCCACCGCCGGGTTGAAGCGCTCGACATGGCCGACCATCAGCACGCGGTTGTTGGCCCTGGCCGCATCGATCATGGCCTGGGCGTCGGCGGTCGTGGCGGCGATGGGCTTCTCGACCAGGACATGGACGCCCGCGTTCAGCAGGGCCACGCCCAGCTCGGCGTGGAAGCGGTTCGGCGTGGCGATGACGGCGGCGTCCAGGCCGGCGGCGACGAAGGCCTGGGCCGTGGTGACGGCGGTCGCGCCATAAGCCTCAGCCACGCCCTCGGCCGTCACGGCGTCGGGATCGAAGATGGTCGTTAGCTCGACGTCGCGCAGTTCGGACAGGACGCGGGCATGGTTGCGGCCCATGACGCCGGCGCCCGCGACGCCGATCTTGAGGGGAGTCTGCTGGGTCATGAGGATCAGGCCTTGAAGCTGGCGACGGCGGCGATGATGCGGTCCTGCGTCGCCTCGTCCAGGTCCGAGTGCATCGGCAGGCTGATGACGCGCTGCATCAGGCGTTCAGTCACCGGCAGGCCCTGGGGTCCGCGCGGATACATCTCATAGGCCGGCTGCAGGTGCAGCGGAATCGGATAATAGACGGCGGTCGGCACGCCCTGCGCTTTCAGGTGCGCCGCCAGGCCGTCGCGGTCCTCGTGCTCGATGGTATATTGCGCCCAGTTCGAGACATTGCCCGCCGGCACGTCCGGCACGGCGGCGACGAAGGCGCGCAGGCCCTCGTTGTAGCGGGCGGCGATGCGGTTGCGCCACTCGATCTCCTGACCGAAGACCTTCAGCTTCTCGATCAGGACGGCGGCCTGGATGGTGTCCAGACGGCTGTTCAGGCCGATCCGCATGTTCAGGTATTTGGGGTCGTGGTCGAAGGTCTTGCCCGCCAGATCCCGCGCCACAGCCTTGCCGTGGACGCGAATGGAATCGATCAGCTGGGCCAGGTCGTCGTCATTGGTCAGCACCGCCCCGCCGTCGCCGTAGCAGCCCAGGGGCTTGGCCGGGAAGAAGCTGGTGGTGGTGATGTCGGCCCACTTCAGCGGGTGCTCGCCGTCGATGGTGCAGCCAAAGCCCTGGGCCGAGTCCGAGATCAGCTTCAGGCCGTGCTTGTCGCAGACGGCCTTGATCGCCGGATAGTCGGCGGGCTGGCCGAACAGGTCGACGGCGATGACCACGCGCGGCGTCAGGCGGCCTTCCTTCAGCGTCGCCTCGACGGCGGCCTCCAAATGGCCCGGGTCCATTTTGTAGGTCGTCGCGTCCACGTCGATGAAGACCGGCTCGGCGTCGAACCAAGGCACGACCTCGGCGGTGGCGGCGAAGGTGAAGCTGGGCACGAAGACCGCGTCGCCGCGTCCCACGCCCCAGGCCATCAGCGGAAGGGCCAGGGCGTCGGTGCCGTTGGCGCAGCCCAGGGCGTGCTTGGCCTGACCAAAGGCGGCCAGGTCGGCCTCGAACTGGCGCACCTGCGGGCCCATGACCCAGGCGCCGCCGACGACGGCGTCGGCGACGGCGGCCTCGATCTTGCCGCCGAGGCGAAGGCGCTGGGCCTGAAGGTCGATGAAGGGAATGGTCATGAGGGGGTCGCTCTCTCGGTGGGGGCCGCGCAGGCGGAACTCGGTTCGGCGCACGGACGCGAAGGCGGATCAACTATCTTGAGCGCCTCCTACCAAAGCCCGGGGCCTCTCGACAAACCCGCGAGGGTCACTTCGCGTTGCCGGTTGCAACGAAACCCATGCTTGGCAAAGCCCGCGACCCTGCCTAAGCCCACTGGAAGATGACGCTTCCAACGATGCAAGATCGGGTTCGCGACTGGCTGTTCCGCCAGGCCCTGCCGCTGTGGGCGGACGCCGGGATCGACGCCGAGGGCCGCTTCTTCGAGAAGCTGGACTTCGACGGCCGCCCCATCACCGGCCGCCCGCGCCGCACGCGGGTGCAGGCGCGTCAGGTCTATGTCTTCGCCGAAGCCGTCTCGCTCGGGTGGGGGCAAGGCGAGACCGTCGCCCGCCGCGCGCTCGACATCCTGATCCGCGACTATCGCCGTGACGACGGCCTATGGGTCCGCAGCGTCGACGACGCGGGCGCCGTGCTCGACGCCACGCCCGACCTCTATGATCTAGCCTTCGTCCTCTTCGCCCTGGCCGCCGCCCATCGCGTGCTGAAAGACGAGCGCGCCCGGCCCCTGGCCCTGTCCACCCTCGCCGCCATCGAAGCCCGGATGGCCGACCCGGTCCACGGCGGCTGGCAAGAGGCCCTGCCCCCCGTCCTGCCGCGCCGCCAGAATCCTCACATGCATATGCTGGAGGCCTTGCTGGCCTGGCAGGCCGTCGCCCCCGATCCGGCCTTCGAGGCGGCGGCGCGCCGCGTGCTGGACCTGTTCGACCGACGCTTCTTCGACCGCGAACATCTGATGCTGGGCGAGTTCTATGATCGCGACTGGACCGTGCGTCCGGGCTCGGAGGGCCAGTGCATCGAACCGGGTCACCATATGGAATGGGTCTGGCTTCTGAGCGAGGCGGCGCGCCTGGGCTTGCCGGACCTGAGTTCCGCCGCCCGCGCTCTCTACACCAGCGCCCTGACCTGCGGCCTTCGTCCTGACGGTCTGGCCGTGCGCGAGATCAGTCGGATCGGCCAGGTCCGCGACGGCGGCGTCCGCCTGTGGGCCCAGACCGAGCTTCTGCGCACCCTGAAGACGCGCGGCGAGCACGTCAGGGCGGACCATCTGACCCAGCGCCTGTTCGAGACCCATCTGGCCACCGCAACGCCCGGCCTGTGGATCGACAGTTTCGACGCCGAGGGCGCAGCTGAAGACGCCGACGTGCCCGCCTCCAGCCTCTATCACCTGATGACCGCCTTCTCGGCCCTGCTGACGGAACCCGCATGAGCCGCCCCATGAAGCGTCCTGGCGCCTTTCTTGACCGCGACGGCGTCCTGATCGTCGACAGCGGCTATCCGCACCGACCCGACCAGTTGGTCCTGATCCCCGGCGCCGCCGAGGCGGTGAAGCGGCTGAACGCGGCCGGCTATGTCGTCGTCATCGTCACCAACCAGTCGGGCGTGGCGCGCGGCCTGTTCAGCGAAGAGACCATGCACGGCTTCAACGCCCTGCTGATCGCGCGCCTGGCCGAGGCCGGCGCCCGCATCGACGCCGTCTATGCCTGCCCCTTCCACGCCGAGGCCGTGGACGACCGCTATCGCCACCCCGACCACCCCGACCGCAAGCCCAATCCGGGGATGTTGCTCAAAGCCGTCGCCGAGCACGATCTGGACCCGGCCCGCTCGCTGATGATCGGCGACCAGGCCTCGGACATGGAGGCGGCCCGGCGCGCGGGCGTCGTCGGCTATCGCTTCGAGGGCGGCAATCTGGAGCACCTGGTCGCCGCCGCCCTGTCATCCTGATCGCAATTCTGCATCTGGTGAATTAGGCTTCTGGCGACGCTGGACGCGCAAGCAAGAGAGACGCCTGATGACCGCCGCCTACGCCGAACGCCACTGGAACTCGCCGGACGGCCTGAGCCTGTTCGCCCGCGACTACGCCCCCGCCGACGGCCCGGCGCGTCTTCCGGTCATCGCCATCCACGGCCTGACCCGCAACAGCGCCGACTTCGAGGTCATCGCCGCCCTGATCGCCCAGAGCGGCCGCCGCGTCCTGGCCGTGGACGTGCGCGGGCGCGGCCAGTCCGACCGCGCGCCCGACCCCATGACCTATACGCCCGACGTCTATGCGCGCGACGTGGTCGCCCTGATGGAACAGCTAGGGATCGAGAAGGCCGTCTTCCTCGGCACCTCCATGGGCGGGCTGATCACCATGGCCCTGACCGCGATCAAGCCCAAGGCCATCGCCGCCGCCATCCTCAACGACGTGGGGCCGGAGCTGGCGCCCGAGGGCCTGGCCCGCATCGCCGCCTATACGGGCCAGCCGGTCGTCATCGAGACCTGGGCCGACGCCGCCGCCTATGCCAAGCGCATCAACGAGACGGCCCTGCCCCACTACACCGTCGCCGACTGGGCCGCCTTCGCCCGCCGCACCTTCCGCGAGGGGACCGAGGGCGCGCCGGTGCTGGACTATGACCCCGACATCTCCGCGCCGATCAAGGCGGCGGGGGCCAAGGCCCTGATCCCCAACCTCTGGCCCTATTTCCGCGCCCTGGCCCGCAAGAAGCCGACCCTGCTGCTGCGCGGCGCGACCTCGGACCTGCTCAGCCCCGCCATCGTCGCCAGGATGCGAAAGGCCGCCCCGTCCATGGCCTACGCCGAGGTCTCCGGCGTCGGTCACGCCCCCATGCTGGATGAAGCCGAGGCCCGCGCGGCCATCTTCGAGTTTCTGGCGGGGGTTGGCTGACACCCACCGCCGTCATTCCGGGGCGGCGCAGCTGAACCCGGAACCCAGGCGTTCGATCCACCCTCGCCGTCATCCTCGGGCTTGACCCGAGGATCGAGTGTAGCGGCGCGCTGAACTGATTCCTTCGTCGCGCGGGCGGATCGCCCGATCCTCGGGTCAAGCCCGAGGATGACGACTGAAGTCGAAGCCCCCGGAACTACGCCTTCTTCACAAACTCCGTCCGCAGCACCAACCCGCGGACCTTGTCGACATTGGCCTCGATCTCATCGGGGTCGCCGGTCAGGCGGATGTTCTTGACCAGGGTCCCGCGCTTCAGCGTCACGCCGCCCGAGCCCTTGACCTTCAGGTCCTTGATCAGGGTCACGCTGTCGCCGTCGGCCAGGATGTTGCCGTTGGAGTCCTTGGTCACGTCGTCGGTCATGGTCGGTCCTGCAGATGGAAAAGAGGGGTCGCCGCTTGCACGACGACCCCGGTTCCCTGTGGCCTATTCGGCCTGGCGGGCCTGGGCAAGGGCGATGCGCGCCTGAAGGTGCTCGTCCTGGGCCGAGGCCGCCGAAATGGCGTTGAAGCGTTCGATCTCCAGGCCGACCTTGGTGATGGCCGCGGCCATCTGGGCCTGCTGCTCGGCGTTCGGCTGGGCGCCGTTGAGGGCGCGGGCGACGCCCGAGATCTCGGCCATGGCGGTGGCGAACTGCGCCGCCTCGGCGTCGGTGACGCCCGCGCCGATCGAGCCCGGCGCCGACGGCGCAGCGCCGGCCACGGCGGCGCGGGCCTGAAGCACCCGATCCCCCGCCACCGCCGCCGAAATGGCGTTGAAGCGTTCGACCGTCAGGCCGGAATTCTGCACCGCTCCGGCCATCTCGGCCTGCTGTTCGGCCGTGGGAGCGCCGTTCTGAACGGCGGCGGAGACAGCCTTGACCTTGGTCATGGCGGCGGCGAACTGGGCCAGTTCAGCGTCGGTGGGGGCTGCGGCGGTCGCAGCGGCGGCCGAGGCCTCGGCCTCTTGCGCCAGCGCGGGCGCAGCGGTGATCAGGAATGCGGAGAGGGCGGCGGCGGTCAAAAGACGCATGGCTTGTCCTTCTTCGATCCCGAACGCTCAGCCCACGACTGACCCGGACTAGGCCGGGCTCTCCCGCACGACCGGGATGGAGAAGTCTCACAAGGGGGCGGGGAGGTCCAAACGCTAACCCATGCGTCAAAGCGGCGTAAACCCCGCGCGGGCCTTTTTACGGAACGTTGGCGTCCAACTCGTCCAGCCAGACCCGCGCGCTGCTGTCCGACGGGGCCCGCCAGTCCCCGCGCGGGGAGAGGGAGCCTCCCGTCACCACCTTGGGTCCGTTCGGCAGGGCCGAGCGCTTGAACTGGCTGGTCTGGAAGAAACGGATCAGGAACTTCCTCAGCCAGGCCTTGATGGTCGCCAGGTCATAGGCGACCCGCTCCGCCTCGGGCAGACCGGCGGGCCAGGCGCCCGTCGTCGCGTCGCCCCAGGCCTGATGGGCGAGGAAGGCGACCTTGGACGGCTTCAGGCCGAACCGGCTGATGTAGAACAGGAAAAAATCGTTCAGGGCATAGGGGCCGACGATGCTCTGCGTCGACTGGATCGCCCCGTCCGCGCCCGCCGGCACCAGCTCCGGCGAAATCTCGGTGGCCAGGATGGCGTGCAGGATGGGCGCGGCCTCGGCCCCGATCAGTTCGCCCTCGGCCACCCAGCGGATCAGATGCTGGATCAGGGTCTTCGCCACCCCGCCGTTGACGTTGTAGTGGCTCATGTGGTCGCCGACGCCATAGGTGCACCAGCCGAGCGCCAGCTCCGACAGGTCGCCGGTGCCCAGGACGAAGCCGTGGTTCTGATTGGCCAGACGGAACAGATAGTCGGTGCGCAGCCCCGCCTGCACGTTCTCGAAGGTGATGTCGTGAACCGGCTGGCCGTCGGCGAAGGCATGGCCGATGTCGCGCAGCATCTGTTCGGCGGCGGGCCGGATGTCGATCTCGGCGCCCGTGACGCCCAGGGCCTGCATCAAGGCCCAGGCGTTGGACTTGGTCCCCTCCGACGTGGCGAAGCCCGGCATCGTAAAGGCCAGAATCCCCGTGCGCGGCAGCTTCAACCGGTCGAAGGCGCGACAGGCCACCAGCAGGGCCTGGGTCGAATCCAGCCCGCCCGAGACGCCGATCACCAGGGTCTTGGACCCCGTCGCGGTCATCCGCCGCATCAGGCCCTGGACCTGGATGTTGAAGGCCTCGAAGCAGTCCTGATCCAGACGGGCCGGATCGTCCGGCACGAAGGGGAAACGGTCCAGCGGACGGATCAGGGCGTCGTTCGGCCCCTCCCCCGCCTCAAATGGAACCACGGTCGCGGCTTCGCCCTCCAGACGGGCGCAGTCGGCGAAGGTGCCGTTGCGCAGGCGATCCAGACCGATGCGATCCACGTCGACGTCGGCCACGGTCAGATGGCTTTCCAGCGCGAACCTTTCGCCCTCGGCCAGCCGCGCGCCCAGTTCGTGGATGGTCGCCTGACCATCCCAGGCCAGATCGGTCGTCGACTCGCCCCAGCCCGAGGCGGCGAAGACATAGGCCGACAGGGTGCGGCTGGACTGGCTGGCGCACAGCAAGGCCCGCTCGTCCGCCTTGCCGATGACGATGTTGGAGGCCGACAGGTTGCACAGGATGCGCGCCCCCGCGAGCGCCGCCCGCGTCGACGGCGGCTGCGGCGCCCAGAAGTCTTCGCAGATCTCGACCGCGAAGACGAAGCCCGGCCGGTTGGTCGCCTCGAAGATCAGACCCGGCGCGAAATCGACGCTCTCGCCGTTCAGGACGACCGCGTCCTCGGACCGGCTGGCGGCGGGCGCGAACCAGCGCTTCTCATAGTATTCGCGATAGTTGGGCAGATAGGTCTTGGGGACCACGCCCAGCACCTCGCCGCCGCCCAGCACGACCGCGCAGTTGAACAGGGCGTCGCCGTTGCGGATCGGCGCGCCGATCACGGCGATGACGCCCGCCTCATCCGCGACCTCGGCCAGCGCGGCGATGCGGCGCTCGACCTCTTCCAGCAGGGCCGCCTGCATAAGCAGGTCGTCGATGGCGTAGGCGCTCAGCGAAAGCTCAGGGAAGACCAGCAGATCCACCCCCGCCGCGCCCGCCTGACGGATCAGCCTCGCGTGTTCCTCGGCGTTGGCGGCCGGGTCGGCGACATGGACCACCGGGGTCGCGGCGGCCACGCGCAAGAAGCCGTGGGCGCGCGGGGCGTGGAAGGAACTGTTCGAGGCCATCAATCCATCCGCTCATCCCGGCGGACGCCGGGATCCAGTGAGAACCGCGAGACGCGGCGCTCGATCTCTAAGACCATTCAATCAATATAGGGTTGCGCCCCGAAGCCAAAGCGCTGGGTCTCCGCCTCCGCGGGGATGAGCGGGCAGCGGGAAGTTCGTGACCTGCGAACCGGCGTCGGCTAAGGCTCAGGCCATGAGCGATACGCCCAAAAAAGGCTGGTTCCAGCGACTGAGCGCGGGTCTGTCCCGCTCCTCCAAACAGATGACCGAACAGGTCGTCTCGACCTTCGTGAAGGAGCCTCTGTCCGAAGAGGCGCTGGAGCGGCTGGAAGAGCACCTGATCGAGAGCGATCTGGGCCCCGCCGCCTCGGCCCGCATCGTCGAGCGCTTCCGCGAGCTGCGCTTCGGCAAGACGTCGGACGAGCGCGAGATCAAGGAGGCCCTGGCCGAGGCCGTGGCCGCCGAACTACTGCCGCGTCAGGCGACGTTCGATCCCCTCAGCGGACCCAAGCCCTATGTCGTCCTGTTCGTCGGGGTGAACGGCTCGGGCAAGACCACGACGCTCGGCAAGATCGCCTCGGACCTGACGGCCAAGGGCGCCAAGGTCATGATCGTCGCCGGCGACACCTTCCGCGCCGCCGCCCGTGAACAGCTGAAAGTCTGGGCCGAGCGCGCCGGGGCTGATTTCGAAAGCCGCCGCGACGGCGCCGACGCCGCCGGCCTGGCCTTCGACGCCTATGCCAAGGCCAAGGCCGAGGGTTATGACGTGGTCCTGATCGACACCGCCGGGCGCCTGCAAAACAAGTCCGCCCTGATGGACGAACTGCTGAAGATCGTCCGCGTCCTGAAAAAGGTCGATGCGGACGCTCCGCACGAGACCCTGCTGGTGCTGGACGCCACCGTGGGCCGCAACGCCCTGGAACAGGAAAAGGTCTTCGGCCGCACGGCCTACGTCTCCGGCGTGGTCATGACCAAGCTGGACGGCACGGCGCGCGGCGGGGTCCTGGTCCCCGTGGCCCAGGCCTCGGACGCCCCGATCAAGCTGATCGGCGTCGGCGAAGGCGTCGACGACCTGCAACCCTTCGACGCGCGCGCGTTTTCCCGATCACTGGTCGGGCTTGAGGACTGAAGCGTATGAGTGAAGCCGTCGAAACCAAACGTCCGCAGTGGATTCGTCAGGCCGTCGATTTCGGCGCCCTGATCGCCTTCATGGCCGCCTATTTCATCACCCGCGACATGATCAAGGCCACCTGGGTCCTGGTCATCGCCTCGATGATCGCCCTGGTCGTCGGCTTCGTGCTGGAACGCCGCCTGGCCCCCATGCCGCTGATCACCGGCGGCTTCGCCCTGGTCTTCGGCGCCCTGACCATTCTCACCGACGACGACCTGTTCGTGAAGCTGAAGCTGACGGTGCAGAACGGCCTGTTGGCCGCCGTCCTGCTGGGGTCCATCCCGCTGAACAAGTCGCCGTTCAAGGCCCTGCTCGGCTCGGCCATCCAGGTGACGGACGAGGCCTGGCGCAAGCTGACCTTCCGCTACGGGATCTATTTCCTCTGCGTCGCCATCGCCAACGAGGTCTTCCGCAGCCCCGAGGCCGTCACCGCCATCTGGTCGACGCTGAACCTGGGAACGCCCGACCCCAACGGCGTCTGGACCGGCTTCCGCGGCGTCCTGTGGATCGCCGCCTCCATCTTCGGTCTGTGCCAGGTGCCGCTGATCATGAAGAACATGATCAAGAACGAAGAGCCCGGCCCCATCTCGCCCGACACGGGACTGTAACGCACTTCCCCGTCATCCCGGCCAAGCCCGCAAGGGCGCCGAGCCGGGACCGCCGGAAGCGCAACCTTGAGCAAGCGGCGGCGTTCCTCTGCGGTCCCGGATAGCGACTCTGCCGCTTCCGGGATGACGAAGCCCTCGCGGCCTCAAGTAGCGCGAAGCGCGGTAGGCCCCAAAACAATGCCCTCAAGTAGCCCGCAAGGGCGGTAGGCCCCCAGACAAAATGTCTTCAAAACGTCAGGGTTTTCGTCGTCAAAGCGTAAAGCGCGGCTGTTAGCTGTCGCGCCATGTCTGGCCGCTCCACGCGGTCGGAACGGGGAACCAAGACGATGGTCAAGTCAGGCAAGCAGGCGAAGATCAAGGGCGGGCTGGCGGATTCGCCCAGCCACCTGATGCACCGGGTGTTGCAGCTGGCGCTCGACATCTACGCCGAGGAGGCCGGTCCCGACGGCCTGACCCAGCGCCAGTTCGCCGTGCTGGAGGCGGTCTCGGCGCGTTCGGGCCTGACCCAGACCGATCTGGTCAAGGCCACCGGCATCGACCGCTCCACCCTGGCCGATCTGGTCGCCCGCATGACCGCCAAGGGCCTGCTGGAGCGCGAACGCTCGGCGCTCGACGCCCGCGCCAAGGCCGTGCGCCTGTCCGAGGCCGGCCAGGCCGCGCTGGAGGCCGCGCGCCCGCGCGTCGTCGCCGCCGACAAACGCATCCTGGCCCTGCTGCCCAAGGCCCGGCGCGAGGGCTTCCTCGACCTGCTGACCAGCCTGACCGACGCCGCCGACGCGGCCCCCGAACAGGCCCGCGCCGAGGCTAGGGTCGCCAAGAAGGCGGCCAAGGACGCCCGCAAGGCTGAAAAGGCCGCCAAGAAGGCGCTGGACGGCGCCAAGCCGAAAAAGAAGAAGAAAACCGTCGAACCCAAGGCTGACGTGGTTCAGACCGACGCCGTCGTCATCCCGCTCAAGGATGTGGCGAAGGCCTAGACCCGGATATCCAGCAGCGAACCCGGCCGCTGATAGCGCGTAGCCGAAGGCGCTTCCTGCGTCTGCACCGAGCGCACCGGCGTATCCGCCCGGGTCTCGACCGGGGCCGCGGCGGGCGTCGGGGCGCTCACGCCCATGGCCGCGCGGAAGAAGGCGGACTGGGAGGTTCTCAGCGCATGGGCCGCGCCGCCTGCGGGAGGCGGAAAGGCCGGGCGGTCTGAAGGAATCGCGGACATCGGCCGACGATCCGCGCAAACGGTCTAGATATGGTTAACGCACGATTCACCGTGTTTCGCACGGAAGCGGCTTTAGCGGGCCGGGGCCTTCAGCGCATCGACCAGCTTCTGCAAGTCGGCGTCGGTCAGCACCGGCCCCGACGACTTCGCGACGATGGTTCCATAGGCGTCGACGGCAAAGCTCTCGGGCACGCCCGAGACGCCCAGGTCCAGCCCCGCCCGCCCCTCGCGGTCCACCAGGACCAGGGCGTAAGGGTCGCCCAGTTCGTCGAGGAAGGCGCGGGTGGCGATGGGGTCGTCCTTGTAGGCCACGCCGACGACGTTGATCCCTTGCCCCTTCAGCTTCAGCAACTGGGGGTGCTCCAGCCGGCACGGCGCGCACCAGCTGGCGAACAGGTTGACGATCATCGGCTTGCCGACCCCCGCCGTCTTCAGGTCCAGGCGCTGATCGGTCTCCACGTCGCCTTGCAGGATCGGCAGGACGGTCAGGGGGATCGGCTGCCCCACCAGGGCGTCGGGCTTGTAGGATCGCCCCTGGCCCGGCGCGCCGGACAGGGTGTTCAGTTGGACCATCAGGAAGACGCCCACGGCCAGCAGGGCGACGATGGGGATCAGGGCGAACCAGCGGTTCATTTGCGGGCCTCTTCCAGCCGGGTCAGTTCGCGCTTCCAGCGCCGGGCGACGACCAGGGCGCGCAGCGAGATCGCGGCCAAGGCCAGGGCGCTGATCGCCCAGGACGACCAGACGAAGACGCCATAGGGGCTCATGTCGAGATCCAGCATCGGCGGCTCCTTCAGGCTTCTTGCGCGGCGCGAGCGCGTAAGGTCAGGACGCGGCGACGCCGCACCTCGGTGCGGATCGACGTCAGCCAGATGGCGCCGAACAGCATCCCGTAGGCCGCCATCATGGTCAGCAGGGGCGTAAGGTAAGCCGGGTCCAGACTGGTCCCGCCCGCGCGCAGCAGCGAGGCCGGCTGATGCAGGGTGTTCCACCAGTCGACCGAGAACTTGACGATGGGCAGGTTGATCAAGCCGACCAGGCCCAGCACCGCCGCGGCGCGGCCAGCCTTGGCCTCATCGTCGATCGAGGCGCGCAGGGCCATGTAGCCGAGGTAGAAGAGGAACAGCACCAGCACCGAGGTCAGGCGCGCGTCCCACACCCACCAGGTCCCCCACATGGGCTGGCCCCACAGCGCGCCGGTGATCAGGGCCAGACCCGTCAGCACCGCGCCCGGCAGGGCGGCGGCGCGGGCAGCGGCGTCGGCCAGCGGATGGCGGAAGACCAGGGCGAAGAAGCTGGAGACGCCCAGCGCCGCATAGGCGCCCAGCCCGAGGGTCGCGGCCGGCACATGGATGAACATGATCCGCACCGTGTCGCCCTGCTGATAATCAGCGGGTGCGGTGAAGCTGAGCCAGGTCCCCACGGCCAGCAGGACGACCGCCAGCCCCCACAGCACCGGGGTGAGCGGGCGGGTGAAGCGCATGAAGCGGTCAGGATTGGCGAGGCCGAACATGGTCCGCCGATTACGCGGCGCGACGGGGAACGGCAAGCGCTCCCCGCGCGTGGCCCTTGGTCGCGATGATCAGAGCTTGAGCCCGTGCTCGGCGGCCAGGGCGTCCAGCTTGACCATGGGACGTGGGCCCCAGTGGGCGATGACTTCCGAGGCGGCCAGCGAACCCAGGGCCCCGGCCTCGGCCAACGACAGGCCGCGCGCCAGGCCCAGCAGGACCCCAGCGGCGTACTGATCGCCGGCGCCCGTCGTGTCGACCACCTTGTCCACCGGGACGGCGGCGATCTCGACCCGCTCGTCGCCCCGGAAGATGACCGAGCCCTTTTCACCGCGCGTCACGGCCGCGACCTCGACGATGCGGCCCAGGTGGGCGGCGGCGGTATCGAAGTCCTCGGTCTCGAACAGGGCGTGCAGTTCGCTCTCATTGGCCAGGACGATGTCGGCCGAGGCCTCGATGAAGGCCAGCAGCTCGGCGCGCCAGCGATGCACGACAAAGCTGTCCGACAGGGTGATAGCGACCTTGCGCCCCGCCGCATGGGCGGCGGCGGCGGCGGCTTCGAAGGCGGCGCGAGCCGGGGCCGGGTCGAACAGATAGCCTTCCAGATAGACGATCGCGCTGGCGCCGATCAGCTCGGCGTCGATGTCGGCGGTCGTCAGCTGGTTGGCGGCGCCCAGGAAGGTGCACATGGTGCGCTGGGCGTCGGGCGTGACGTTGATCAGGCAGCGGCCGGTGCCGAAGCCCTGCCCTGCGCCGTCTTCCAGAGCCGGAGTGTCGAAGTGGACGCCGGCGGCGCGGATGTCGTGGCTGAAGACCTCGCCGAGCGTGTCCTTGGCCACCTTGCCGATATAGGCCGCGCGACCGCCGAACGAGCCGACGCCCGCCACGGTGTTGCCGGCCGACCCGCCCGAGGCCTCGACCCCCGCCGCCATGGCGTCATAGAGGGCCGCGCTCTGGGCCTCGTCCACCAGCTGCATCGAGCCGGGCGTCAGGCCCTGGGCGTCGAGGAAGGCGGGCTCGCACGGGCTCAGCACGTCGACGATGGCGTTGCCGACGGCGCAGACGTCGAAGCGGGCGGTGGAGATGGCGTTCTGGGTCATGATCGCCCCATAGCGGGACAAGCGTCGCGACGCCAGCGCCGGGCTTTTCGCCCCCGTCGAAAACAGCCTATGCAGGTCGCCTCCGAGGAGTAGTCGCATGACCGAAGTCGCCGTCCTGACCCCCGATCCCGCCGACCCTTCCTACGCCGGGCAATGGCCGGGCGTGCTGGACCGCCTGGCTGCGGCCCTGGCCACGGCGGGGATCAAGGCCCGGCCGACGCCGTGGACCGATCATGTCGAGAGCGCCCACGGCCTGATGGAGTTTCCCCTGGTCCTGCCGCTGATCGTCTGGGGCTACCACCGCGACCATGACCGCTGGATCGAGGCCTGCGCGACCTGGGCCGAGGCGGGCGCAGCGCTCGCCAATCCGGCCGAGGTGCTGCGTTGGAACTCCGACAAGCGCTACCTGGCCAAGCTGGCCGAAAAGGGCGTGGCCATCCCCCCGACCATCTGGACCGACCACGCCAGCCCCGCCGTGGTCGAGGCCGCCTTCGCCGCCACCGGTGCCGAGCAGCTGATCGTCAAACCGACCGTGTCCGGCGGCGCCTGGCGCACCCTCAAGGTCGCGGCCGGCGACCTGCTGGAACAGGTGTTGGCCGAGGCGCCGGAAGGCGGCGCCATGATCCAGCCCTTCCTGCCGACCATCGGCACTGAGGGCGAAACCTCGCTCCTGTTCTTCGGCGGCGAACTGAGCCACGTGGTCAACAAGCGCCCGGCCCACGCCGACGAGTTCCGCATCCAGGTCCAGTACGGCGGCCAGTACCGACGCCTGGATCAGGCCCCCGAGGGCGCGCTGAACTTGGCCGAACGCACTCTGGCCGCCATCGACGAGCCCCTGCTCTACGCCCGCATCGACATGGTCCCCGACGCCGACGGCCAGTGGCTGCTGATGGAGGCCGAACTGATCGAGCCCGACTTCTATCTCGGCGCCGCCCCCGAGGCCGGCGCCCGCTTCGGCCGCGCCGTGGCGGAGCGGTTGGGGTTGTAGGGCCTCAGCCTATCACTAGCCCTCCCCCTCGAGGGGGGAGGGTTGGG
>NZ_JACARP010000295.1:0-303 GCF_013386595.1 Brevundimonas sp. P7753
TTGCCGAGCATGGAACGGTTCAGGCCGCGCTCGAGAGCTTTGTCGTTTTGGGTCGGGTCCGGCTGCGCCGGTGTCTGGCTCATAGGGGTCTCGCGAAATCTCGGTTCAGCGACCAGCGCGTCGCTTGCCCGGCTAGCCGCCGAACACCACGCGCTTGAAAATCACACCCAGAAAGAAAACCAGCGCGATCGTGCCGAGGATCAACCCCAGGCGACGGTTGGCAGCGCGTTGCTCGGGCGTTGGGCTTTTTTCTGGATTCGACATCGTTTGTCCGGAGGATCGCGGAGCCGGCACTCGCCAGCC
>NZ_JACARP010000296.1:0-322 GCF_013386595.1 Brevundimonas sp. P7753
AGAATACTGCGCAACTGGTGACGCTGTTCGCGCTGTCGAACCTGTGGATGGCACGCCGACATTTGCTGACCAATGCAGGAGAGGTGCGCCTGTAATGCAGGAAATGGCCGCCGCGAGGTGTTCTAGGCGGCTAGAAACACCGAAATAAGCGGGTTATCTGATCGTTTTTAATCGGTTTGCCGCTTTCAAAATCGGCGGAGGCTGAAGTCAGCCAGAAATGCATGTCTACTTCAGACCATCCTTAGTGGCCGCCTGATAGCGGCGGAATAGGCTGTAACGGGACTCTGGATAAAGGAAGGACGGGTTGTAGAGCGGTCCTGCG
>NZ_JACARP010000044.1:0-52481 GCF_013386595.1 Brevundimonas sp. P7753
GCCGTCCACACATGGCGCATTGCGGTCTAAGCGGAAATGTCCATCGTGCCGCTGATATTATGGTGGGCGGTGCGGGCTCCCGCACCCAAGCATCACAAAAATCCCCGCAGACAAAACTGCGGGGGTTTTTGCTGTCCTGTCTCGCCCGCCTTCGACCGCGAGATCAGGCCGCCGCGAAACTGCGGCTACACCCAAGATCTGCACCTTGCCGCGTCGCCCGGGAACGCTCAGAAATTGTCACGAAGGCTTTTTCGCACATCGGCTTCGGCTCAGCCGTCCTGCTCGTCCGTTCAGGCCCAGGGCCGCGCTCACATTAGGCAAGGGTCGAGCTAGGTCCAATCGACATTCAGGGATTCCCGAGCGACGTCATGCATGATTCGTAGGTCTCCGCATTGGCGGAGGTCTGCGATGGGCGTGAAGCGTCACGAGCTGGATGAGGCACAATGGTCCCGGATCGCGCCCTTGCTGCCAGGAAAGGCGTGGGAGAAGGTCTTCCCCAATCTCGTCGAGGATCGTGACAATCAGTACCTGATGCTGGACTCGACGCTGGTGCGGGCTCACCAGCAGGCGACGACCGGCCGGGGAGCGGCTCAAAAAAGGGGGCCTCGATCCGGCTGTGGGGCGTTCCCGAGGCGGACTGACGACCAAGGTCCCCATGGCCTGCGACACGCTCGGACGGCCGGTCCGATTCCTGATCGCACCAGGGCAAAGCCATGACATCCTCGCCGTCCCGGCGCTTCTGGAAGGCTATCGCCCCGCCGCCGTCCTCGCGGACCGCGCCTATGACACCAACAGTCTGCACGCCTATCTGGCCGGGATCGGAGCCTAGGCGGTCATCCCCTCGACACGGTCCCGAAAAACCCCGATCCCGCACGATCTCCTGATCTACAAGCTACGCAATCGCGTCGAGCGATGCTTCAACAAGCTCACGCACTTCCGCCGCTTCGCCACCCGGTTCGACAGACTGGCGCACCACTACCTCGCCTTCGTCCACATCGCCGCGTCCATGCTCTGCATCCGGTGAATGCCGATTCGTCCTAGCCGACAGACACGCCCGTCGCCGCAGTCTCCAGTCGAGTTCGGTGAACTGACGCCCATCGGTATGGTGATGGCGCGGATCTATGGGGGTGCGCCGGAACAAAAGACTGTAGGTTGGCGCCGACAAACGCGGCGGTGGACAAGACGAATGAGCGAAGCAGGTGAGCGGCGGCAGGGGATTCAGTCCGTGGGCATCGGCCTGCGCGTGCTGGAGGTTTTGGCGTCGCAAAACGGGGCGGCGGCGCTGGGGGCCATAGCCCAGGCGTCGGACCTGTCGGCGTCGCAGGCGCATCGCTATCTGGCCAGTCTGATCGCGGCGGGCATGGCGCGCCAGGATGCGGCGACGGGGCGCTATGAGCTGGGTTCGGGGGCGCTGCGTCTCGGGTTGGCGGCCTTGTCGCGGATGGACAGTTTCCGCGAGGCGGCGATCGCCCTGACCGACTATGTCGTCGAGACCGGGCGCACGGTGCAGATGGGCGCCTTGGGTCCGACCGGGCCGATCGTGGTGCGCTGGATCATGGGCACGCCCGCCATCTCGACGTCCTTGATGGTGGGCTCGCCCTTGCCGCTGCTCAGTTCGGCGACGGGGCATGTGTTTCTGGCCTTCCGCCCCGAGGCGGCGACGCGGCAGATGGTCGAGCGCGAGACACAGCCTCAATTCCAGCCGGTCGACGTCGAGGGCCTGCGCAGGCGCGTCCAGCGCGACGGCTATTCCGCCATGCGCGGGGATTTGATTCCCGGCCTGCGGGCCACCGCCGTGCCGATCTTTGACCTGCAGGGCGAGGCGGTCTTCACCGCCACGGTGCTGGCCACCGATGTGTTCAAGCCGGAATACGATGATCAGGCGCGCGAACGCCTGATCGAGGTCTGCGACGAGATCACCCGCGCGACGGGCGGGGTACGCCCGTCGATCTGACCGCTCAGGTGGCGACCGCCTTGCGCAGGTCGGTCGCCGGATCGCTGGCCGTTTCCGCGATCAGGATCTTGCCCATCAGGCGACGCGCCGCGGCGAAGTCGCGCGGTTGGTCCAGACAGACGGCGCCGACCAGCACGCCGTCGCGCAGGTAGAGGCGCACCGCCTCGCCGCGCGCCACGACGGCGTCGGCGGCCGAGGGATCTCCGAGAATCTGCAGGTTATGGCCGCACTGGGCCGTCCAGAACCAGGGCGTGGGCTCGACCTCGGCGGGTTGACCCATGATGGCCAGGGCGGCAGCGCGGGCCGAGGTCTGGGCGTGGGCCCAGGTCTCCATGCGCGCGGCGGCGCCGTCGCGAATGCGGGCGGCCAGATCGCCGACGGCGAAGATGCGGTCATCGGCGGGCGAGCTGTAGTCCTCGCCGACCAGAACTCCGCCCGCGACCGGCAGACCCGCCGCCTCGGCCATTTCGGTCGAGGGAATGATGCCGATGCCGACGACGATCAGGTCGGCCTCGATGGTCGAGCCGTCGTCCAGCCGCGCCAGAACGGAACCGTCGGCGGCGTCTTCCAGCGCTTGCAGCGACCGCCCCAGCTTCACATCGACACCGATGCGGGCGTGGGCGGCGGCCAGCCATTCTGCGGCCTCGGCGGGGACGTTGCGGCCCAGCAGCCGCTCGCCCGCCTCGATCACCGTGGCGGTCAGGCCCAGATCGCGCAGGGTCGAGGCGGCCTCCAGCCCGATGACGCCGCCGCCGATCACCAGGGCGCGCGCGCCGGGTTTGGCCGCCGCCGCGATGGCGCGGGCGTCGTCGGCGGTGCGCAGATAGCGGACGGCAGGGTGGTCAGGCAGGGGCAGGCGGCGCACGCGGCCGCCCATGGCCAGCACCAACTTGTCGAAGGGCTCGACCGAGCCATCGGCCAGTCGAATCTGTCCCGTGTCACGGTCGACAGCCACGGCTTCGGCGCCCAGTTTCAGGACCACGTCCAGCTCCGCCCATCGTTCGGCGGGCGCCAACCAGACCGGATCATCCTCCGCGCCGGACAGGTATTCCTTGGACAGGCTTGGACGTTCGTAGGGGGGGTGCGCCTCGTCGCCGATGACGAGGATTGATCCCGAAAAACCGAGCTCTCGCAAGGCGATAGCGGTCGCGCCGCCAGCGTGTCCGGCCCCCAGGATGACGATGCGTTCAGCCATTTGTGATCTCCATCGGACGTTGCACTAGATGCAACGCATTTGACATAGATCAAAAACCACGACACCAATGCGGTCAACGGCGACATGAGATCGCTGCTTCGAATTCTTCTCCGGGAGCTTTTCAGTGAACATCCCCGTACGCCCGCCGGAGGGCGAGAACCGCCGCGCATGGCCGGCCGACGTCGACGCCGCCGTGCCCTTCTGGGTCTATACGGACCCCGCGATCTACGCCGAGGAACTGCAGAAGATCTGGTACGGGCCGCACTGGCTCTATGTCGGTCTGGAGTGCGAACTGGCCGAGGTCGGCGACTGGAAGACGACGACCCTGGGCGAGAAGCCCTGCGTCATGGTCCGTTCGGGCGAGGACGAGATCTCGGTCGTCGAGAACCGCTGCGCCCACAAGGGCGTCAAGTTCTGCCAGACCCGCACCGGCCATTCCAAGGAGCTGATCTGCCCCTATCACCAGTGGTCATATGCGCTGAACGGCGACCTGCAGGGGGTGCCCTTCCGTCGCGGCGTCAAGCGCCAGGGCGGCATGCCGTCGGACTTCGATCCCAAGGACCACAGCCTGAACAAGCTGCGTGTCGAGGTCGTCAACGGCGTGGTCTGGGCCACCTTCTCGGACGAGACGCCGCCCTTCCGCGAATATCTCGGCGAGAAGTTCTGGAAGCACTATACCCGCGTCTATGACGGTCGGAAACTGGAGGTGCTGGGCTACAACCGTCAGCACATCCCGGCCAACTGGAAGCAGATGCAGGAGAACATCAAGGACCCCTATCACGCGGGTCTGCTGCATGTGTTCTTCGCCACCTTCGGCCTGTTCCGCGCCGACCAGAAGTCCGCCGTCGATATCGACGACGAGGGCCGTCACGGCATCCTGATCTCGCGCAAGGGCGAGCAGGAAAAGACCGAGGCCATGGCCGACATCCGCAACTTCCAGGGCGATCTGGTGCTGGAAGACCCCCGCGTCATGGACGTGGTGCAGGAGTTTCCCGGCGAGGAAACCGTCGGGATGATCACCATCTTCCCCAGCGTGATCCTGCAACAGCAGGTCAACAGCCTGACCACGCGTCAGATCGTGCCCAAAGGGCCGGGCGGGTTCGACTTCCACTGGACCCACTGGTGCTACGCCGACGATACGCCGGAGATGCGCCTGCGCCGCACGCGGCAAGCCAATCTGTTCGGCCCGGCGGGCTTCGTCTCGGCCGATGACGGCGAGGTTTTGGAAATGACCCAGCAGGGCGCCGCCGGTTCGCCGGACGAGCACTTCATCCTGCAGATGGGCGGTCGCGAGATCGCGCCGACCGATCACCAGGTCACGGAGACCGCCGTGCGGGGCATGTACCGCTACTGGCGCAAGGTGATGGGCCTGTGAGCGAGACCATGACCATCGCCCGCGACGAAATCCGCGACCTGTACGACGCCTATTACGGCGTGCTCGACGACGTCGATCTGCACGCATGGCCCGACTTCTTCACCGAGGACTGCCTGTACCGTGTGATCCCGCGCGAGAACCATGAGGCCGGCTATACCCTGTGCACCATGCAGGCCGAGAGCCGCGGAATGCTGAAGGACCGGGTGACAGGCCTGACACGGACCCAGATGTATGCGCCGCGCTACTATCGCCGCTTCCCCACCGCGCCGCGCGTGACGGCACAGGACGAGGCGAGCGTCAGCGTCCGCCACAACCTGCTGGTGGTGCAGACCCTGGTGGACAAGCAGTCGGACATCATCCTGTCCGCCGTCTGCCACGACCGCATCGTCCGCGACGGCGACCGCCTGCGCTTTGTCGAGCGCATCGTCGTCTTCGATTCAGAAATGATCCCCAACAGTCTGGTGTACCCCGCATGACCGAAGCCGCGACCCTGTCGTGGGTGGCGACCTTGCCGCCCTCGGCCCTCGAAGAGCACGGCGTGGCCAAGGCCAGCGCCAACGGCCTGAGCGTCGCCCTTTATGTCGTCGATGGCGAGTATTTCGCGACCGCCGACCTGTGCACCCACGGCCAGGCCAGCCTGTCCGACGGCTTCCTGGACGGCGAGCTGATCGAATGCCCGCTGCATCAGGGCACCTTCAACGTGAAGACCGGCGCGCCGGTCGACGCGCCTTGCTCGGTCGCCGTGCGCAGCTTTCCGGTCAAGCTTCAGGACGGCCTGCTGCATGTCGGCATGGAGGGCTGAGGCGTGAATGAAGTCCTTTCCAACGACCAGCAGTCCCAGCTGAACGCCCTCTATGAGCGGATGGAGCCGGAGGGCCTCTATCCGCTGTGGGAGAAGCTGGCGGCCCTGGTCCTGCCGCAGCCCAATTCGCCGGCCAAGGTCCACAAATGGTCCTATGACAAGGCCCGCGACTATCTGATGAGGGCGGGCGACCTGATCAGCGCCAAGCAGGCCGAGCGCCGGGTGCTGATTCTTGAGAACCCCGGACTGCCGGGTCTGTCGTCGATCACGCCCAGCCTCTACGCCGGTCTGCAGCTGATCCTGCCGGGCGAGATCGCCCCGGCCCACCGCCACGCCCAGTGCGCCCTGCGCTTCGTCATGGAGGGCGGCGGCGCCTATACCTCGGTGGACGGCGAGAAGGCGGTGATGCAGCCCTTCGACCTGGTGCTGACGCCGGGCGGCCAGTGGCACGACCACGGCAACCCGACCGAGACGCCGATGATCTGGCTGGACGGGCTGGATATCCCGACCGTTCGTCACTTCGACGCCAGCTTCGCCGAGGGCTATGCAGAAGACCAGTTCCCGGAGCAGGCCCCGGCCGGCGACAGCCTGAACCGCTATGGCCGCAACATGCGTCCGCTGAAAGGGCACATGGCGGATCGCCGCCCAGCCCACCAGCCGCTGTTCCACTACCCCTACGCCGAGTGGCGTCCAGCGCTGGACGCCATGGCGGAGAGCGGCGCCGAGATCGACCCGTATCTGGGTCACGCGCTGGAGTTCATGAACCCGATCAACGGCGGGCCGATCATGGCCACCATCTCGGCCCATGTGCGCCTGTTGCCGGAAGGTTTTGAATCCAAATCGCGCCGCTCGACCGACGGGACCATCTTCGTGGTGGTCGAAGGCGCGGGCGAGGCGGTGATCGAAGGCGAGACCATCGCCTTGAAGCCGCGCGACATCGTGGTCGCACCGTCGTGGAAATCGGTCGCCTTCAAGGCGGCCAGCCGACTGGTCCTGTTCGGATACTCCGACAAGGCCTGTCAGGAAAAACTGAACCTCTACAAGGAAGAGAACGCATGAGCCTGCTGTTCCAACCGCAAGCGCCCGTGCTTGCCCCGACCAACACCGGGGACGAATTCCCGGTCCGCCGCATCTTCTGCGTCGGCCGCAACTACGCCGCCCACGCCCGCGAAATGGGCCGCGACCCGGACCGCGAGCCGCCCTTCTTCTTCACGGCCTGGGCCGAGACGGTGGTGCTGGACGGCGCCACCATCGCCTATCCGTCCAAGACCGAGAACTTCCACTACGAGGCCGAGCTGGTCGTCGCCATCGGCAAGGGCGGTCGCAACATCGCTGTCGAGGACGCGCTGGACCACGTCTGGGGCTACGCCACCGGCCTGGACATGACGCGCCGCGACTTGCAGTTGGAAGCCCGCGCCCAAGGCCGTCCGTGGGACACGGGCAAGAACGTCGAGCAGTCGTCGCCGCTGGGCCTGATCCACAAGGCGGGCGAGGGCTTTGATCCCGAACACGGCAAGATCGAACTGACCGTCAACGGCGAGGTCAAGCAGTCGGCGGACCTGGCCGACCTGATCTGGCCGGTGGCGGACATCGTCGCCTACCTGTCGGGTCTGTGGGAGATCCACCCCGGGGACCTGATCTACACAGGCACCCCCGCCGGCGTCGGCGCGGTGGTTCCTGGCGACGCCATGACCGTGAAAATCGACGGCCTGACCCCGCTCAACATCAAGGTCGGCCCGCCCGCCGCCTGATCCCTTTTCACACGCATCATCAACACACGGAGAGGCGCGCGACAGACGCGCCCTCCGCAGGAGGACGACACATATGGCAGCCATGGGTGAGGGGGGCGGAAACGCCGTCATCGACCGGGCCAGGTTTGGCCCGCTACAGTTCGGCGTTACGGCGCTGTGCTTCATCATCGCCATGCTCGACGGTTTCGACACTCAGTCGATCGCCTTCGTCGCGCCCAAGATCGCCGAGGACTGGGGTCTGGCCCCGTCGGCGTTCGGCCCGATCTTCGCCATCGGCCTTCTGGGCCTGACAGTCGGCGCCTTCACCCTGAGCCCGGCGGCGGACAAGTTCGGCCGCAAGACCATCATTCTGATCTCGACCTTCATCTTCGGCCTGTTCGCCCTGCTGACGGCCTTCTCGACCTCGATGAACGAGCTGCTGATCTATCGCTTTATCACAGGCGTCGGCCTGGGCGCCGCCATGCCCAACATCATCGCCCTGACCAGCGAATATGGCCCGGCCCGCCTGCGCGCGACCCTGGTGACGGTCATGTTCTGCGGCTTCCCGCTGGGCTCGACCATCGGCGGTCTGGTCTCGACCTGGCTGATCGCCACCTGGGATTGGCATTCGGTCTTCGTCGTCGGCGGCGTCCTGCCGCTGCTGCTGCTGCCGGTGCTCTGGTTCATGTTGCCGGAATCGGTGCGCTTCCTGGTCGCCAAGGGCGCGCCGGAGCACATGATCGCCCCCATCGTGAAGAAGATCGACGCCGACGCCTCGGTCAGCGAATTCATCGCCGGCCTGAAACACGAGCAGACGTCGGCGGCCAAGGGCTTCTCGGTCTTCCAGCTGTTCCGTGAGGGCCGCGCGCCCGTGACCCTGCTTTTGTGGGTCGCCTTCTTCATGAACCTGCTGGTCATGTACTTCCTGGTGAACTGGCTGCCGACCCTGCTGAAGGGCGCCGGTCTGCCGCTCAGCATGGCCATCCTGTCCACCGCGACCCTGAACCTCGGCGGCGTGGTCGGGGCCATCGTCCTGGGCCGGATGATCGACAAGATCAGCCCCTATGTGGTCCTGGGTTCGGCCTATGCCGCCTCGGCCGCCTTCATCGCCCTGCTGGCCTTTGGCGGCACCAATCTGACGGTCCTGCTGCTGGGTGCGGCCCTGTCCGGCTTCGGCGTCGTCGGCGCCCAGATCGGCTGTAACGCCCTGACGGCGGCCGTCTATCCGACCGCCATCCGTGCGACGGGCGTGGGCTGGGCCCTGGGCGTGGGCCGCATCGGCGCCATCGTCGGTCCTCTGGTCGGCGGCGTGCTGCTGGCCGCCGGCTGGAGCCCGCAAAACCTGATCCTTCTGGCCGTCATCCCCGCCGTGATCGCTTCGATCGCGGTCTTCACCCTCGGCGGCGTGCGCCGTCGGGCCGGAGTCTGACCCCATGATCCTGCACGGTTATTTCCGCTCCACGGCCTCTTGGCGTGTGCGTATCGCCCTGGGCCTCAAGGGACTGGAGGCCGTGCAGGTCATCCACCACCTGCGCAAGGGCGAGCAACGGGCGCCGGAGTACCTGGCGCTCAACCCGCAAGGCCTGCTGCCTTCGTTTGTCACCGACGACGGCGCGGTCCTGACCCAGTCGCTGGCCATCATCGAATACCTCGACGAGACCTCGCCCGAGCCGTCGCTGCTGCCCGTCGATCCGGTGCAGAAAGCCAAGGTTCGGGCGGTGGCCCAGGTCGTGGCCTGCGATATCCACCCGGTGCAGAACCTGAAGGTGCTGCAACGCTTGCGCGACTTCGGTCTGAGCGAAGATGTGGTCCAGGCCTGGGCCGCGACCGTCATCGAGGAGGGACTCGACGCGGTCGCCACGCTGCTGGCCGACCAGCCGGGCCCGTTTGCCTTCGGCGACGCCCCGACCCTGGCCGACCTGTGCATCGTGCCGCAGCTAGGCAACGCCCGTCGCTTCGGGGTCGAGGTGCGCTGGCCGCGCCTGCTGGTGCTGGAGGCCGCCTGCCTCGAACTGCCCGCCTTCCAGAACGCCGTGCCGGGCCGACAGCCCGACGCCGAATAATCACCCCAATCGAACCGAGCGCGGAGCCAACCGCGCCCTTTCCCGGAGGACATCCATGAGTATCGCCGCTGCGGCCGCCGCCGCATTGCTTTCGCACGCCCCCATGGCCGCCGACGCCAAGGCGCCGATCCAGACCGCGCCCGCTGTGGTTCCGGCCGCCCCGCCTGCCGCCTCGGCCGCGCCGCCGCCGTTCAAGCTGATCAACCACGACGAGAGCTACGCCTGGCTGGCGGATCCGGCCAAGCGCACCTCGACCTGGTCGAAGTTCAAATATGTGCCGGTCGGCGGCGAGGGCAGCCCCGTCTGGGCCAGCTTCGGCGGCGAACTGCGCTTCCGCGCCGAACATCGCGACAATGAACGCTTCGGTCGCGGGGCTCAGGACACTGGCGGCGACTTCCAGAGCCGCGCCCGCCTGTGGGGGGAGCTGAATCTGGGTTCGTCCCTGCGCGCTTTCGTCGATGTTCAGGACGCCCGCACCTCGGGCCTGGCCAGCGGCGAGCCGGTGATCGAGGAAAACCGCACCGACCTGCATCAGGCCTTCATCGAGGCCAAGACAGGACTGGGCGAGGGCACGCTGCGCGTCCGCGCTGGACGGCAGGAGTTCGGGCAAGGGTCGTTCCGTCTGTTCGACATGCGCGAGGGGGCCAACGCCCGCGTGGCCCTGGACATGGTGCGGGTCCTGTATGACAGCCCGGCCGGCTGGAGCGGCGGCGCCTTCGCCGGCTTTGCCCTGCGCGAAGGCAAGGCCTCGTGGGACGACGCCACCAACTTCGACTATCGCCTGTATGGCGCGACGGCCGCCAAGACCCTGGGGCAGGGGGCGACGGCGCCCAAGCTGGAACTGCTCTACGCCAACACCGACCGTCTGGTGACGCCGTTTGACGGTCAGGTCCCCGGCCGCGACGACCGCGACACCCTGTCGGTGCGTCTGTCCGGCAAGGTCGCGCCCTGGGACTATGAGGTCGAGGCGGTCAAGCAGTGGGGGTCGTTCCGCGACCTCGACATCGACGCCTGGTTCTTCTCCGCCGTCGGCGGCCGCACCTTCTCGGGTGTGAAGTGGTCGCCGCGCGTGGCCGTGCGCCTGGATGTCGGCTCGGGCGACAAGGACCCCAACGACGGCAAGCTGAACAGCTTCAACCCCCTGTTCCCGCAACCGGCCGCCCTGCGCACCGACCTGGGCGTCGCCAACATGGTGCTGTTGCAGCCCGAGGTGACGGTGCGTCCGACGCTCAAGCTGACCCTGGGCGCCAACACCGCCGGCCTGTGGCGTCAGAGCAAGGACGACGGCCTCTACGCCCTGCCCGGCATGGTGCTGCGCGGCGCCAACGAGGGCCAGTCGTCCTACGTCGGCTGGCGCACCGGCGTCTTCGCCCGCTATGCCCTGACGCCTTATGTCTCGCTGATGGGCGTGGCCAACTACACCAAGGCCGGCGACTTCCTGAAGGAAACCGGCACGGCCGAGGACCAGTCGTACCTCGGGACCTTCCTGACCTTCCGCTTCTGACACCAGAAGCGCCACCAGAGCGGCTCCGCTTCTGAGATGAAGCGGAGTTTTCTCTCTTGATGCGATCGGCGCGCCCGTCCGCCTAGATTGGCGGGAAGTATCCTGAACTCCATTCATCAATGGCCGGGATAACTCGTTTGTCTTGCCGGCCGATCTGCCGGATTTCAAAGCCCTAGTTTCTGACGTGGGTGGGTTTTGAAATGACGATTCCGGCAAGCCTTCAGGGCAAGCTGCGCCTTCCGATCATCGGGTCGCCGCTGTTCATCGCCTCGACGCGTGACCTTGTGGTCGAGCAGTGCCGTAACGGCATCATCGGCGCCTTCCCGGCGCTGAACGCGCGCCCGCAGGAAACCCTGGTCGACTGGATCGCCGAAATCCGCGAACGCCTGGCGACGGCCGCCGCCGAAAACCCCGAGGCGAAGATCGCCCCCTTTGGCGTCAACCAGGTCATGGGTGAACTGAACACCCGCTGGCAGGCCGACCTGACGACCATTGTGCGCGAGAAGGTGCCGCTGATCATCAGCAGCCTGCGCGCCCCGCCGCCCGAGATCATCAGCGAAGTCCACAACTACGGCGGTCTGGTCTTCCACGACGTCACCAATATCCGCCACGCGCGCAAGGCGGCCTCGATGGGCGTTGACGGTCTGATCCTGGTCTGCGCCGGCGCGGGCGGCCAGGGCGGCGACCGCAGCCCCTTCGCCCTGATCAACGAGGTGCGCCAGTTCTTCGACGGCGTCCTCATCCTGGCAGGGGCGATGAGCACCGGCCAGGACGTGCTGGCGGCCCAAGCCATGGGCGCCGACTTCGCCTACCTCGGCACCCGCTTCCTGGCGTCGAAGGAATCCGGCGCCAGCGACCAGCACAAGGGCGAGGTCATCGCTAGCCGCGCCGAAGACATCATCTACACCAACATCTTCACCGGCATTCCGGGCAACTATCTGAAGTCCACCCTGACCGCCGCCGGTCTGGATATCGACAACCTGCCTAAGTTCAGCCCCGAGACCGCCAAGTACCGCAAGATGGACAACGGCGAGATCAAGGTCTGGAAGGATATCCGCGGCTGCGGCCACGGCTGCGGCTCCATCACCGAGCAGGAAACCACGGCCCAGATCGTCGACAGCCTGGAAGCCCAGTACCGCGCCGCCCTGGCGCGCATGCAGGCGTGGGCCTTCGCCTGATGTCTGAGCAGGGGGCCATGTATCACGTCAGCCGGTTCGCGGCGGCGACACCGGATCGCGTGGCGGCGACCTTCATTCCCAGCGGTCGGACCATCACCTTCGGCGCGCTGGAGGCCCAGGCCAATCAGGCGGCGCACGCCCTGCGGACCCTCGGTCTGAAACGCGGCGACTGCGTCGGGATTTCGATCACCAACCGGCCGGAATTCCTGACGGTCATGCTTGGGGCACAGCGGATCGGCCTCTATTACGTGCTCCTGTCCACCAAGCTGTCGGTCGATGATCTGGCCTATGTGGTCGCGGATTCCAAAGCCAAGGTCATCATCGTCTCCAGGGGCTGTTTCGCTGCCGAAACGCCTGAGGGCCTAGCTAGACTGGGCGTCAAGGTCTGCCTGCTGGACATCGCCCAGGACGGGCTCGACGACTGGGCCGAGCTTGTCGCGGCCCAGTCGTCGAGCCTGCCTGCCGACGTCTCTCGGGGGCGGGATCTGCTCTACAGCTCAGGTTCGACCGGGCGGCCCAAGGGCATCCTGAAGGGCTTGCCGGAGGGCGCGTTCGACGCGCTCGACCCGGTCAATATGGGGGCCGCCGCCGCCTATGGTTTCGGGGCCTCGTCGGTCATGCTGTCGCCTTGCCCGCTCTATCACGCCGCGCCGCACCGCTTCGCCAACGTCACCTTGCACGCCGGGGCCATGCTGGTGGTGGCCGAAACCTTCGACCCGGAAGCCTGCCTCAAGGCCATCGAGGCACTGCGTGTGACCCACAGCCTGTGGGTGCCGACCATGTTCCATCGGATGTTGCAACTGCCGGACGATGTTCGCGGCGCCTATGACCTGTCGACCCACCGCCACGCCGTTCACGGCGCCGCGCCCTGTCCGGTGCACGTCAAGCAGAGGATGATCGACTGGTGGGGGCCGATCATCGACGAGTATTATTCGGGCAGCGAAGGCGTCGGCTCGACCAATATCAGTTCGGCCGAGTGGCTGGTCCATCCCGGCTCGGTCGGGCGCCCCCATGACTGCGCCGTCCATGTCCTTGGCCCCGATGGCGTCGAACTGCCCGTGGGCGAGATCGGCGACATCTATTTTGAATCCAACCATGCGTTTGAATATCTGGGCGACGCCCAGAAGACCGGCCAGATCACCAGCGTCGAGGGCTGGAGAACCTTCGGCGACATCGGCTACGTCGATGCCGACGGCTATCTGTACCTGACCGACCGCCGTCACTTCACCATCATCTCGGGCGGGGTGAACCTGTATCCTCAGGAGATCGAGTCCGTCCTGCTGGAGCATGAGGCCATCAAGGACGCCGCCGTGATCGGCGTCCCCAACGAGGAGTTCGGCCAGGTGGCTCTCGCCGTCGTCGAACTGGTGGACCCCGCCCAGGCGACCGAAGAGATGAAGGCGGCTATCCGCAGCTTCGTGCGCGCCCGGCTGGGACCGATCAAGACGCCCAAGGCGGTGGAGTTCGAGGCGGACTTCCCGCGTCACGCCACCGGCAAGCTCTACAAGCGCGAACTGATCGCCCGCTATTCCTGAGCCTCTTTGAGCGATCCGGCCTGCTGATGATCTGAGCTCATCAGCAGGCCGGGGATTTCATTTGAAGGCCCTTGCGCCTTGCGCACAGATGGGTCTTGACGCTGCGGCGGCTCTGCCGGAACGCACAAAAATACAAAGAGGCCGAACTGCATGAATCCATGCGGAATTCGGACGGACGTCGACAGGGATAGGGAGCGGGATTTTGAAAACCGAAGGCAAGGTCGGCGGTGTGGCCATGACGGCCTATTGCGCCTATGCGGTGCCGCTGACGGCAGTGACCGTGGCGACGCTCAGTTTCGTGCCGCCGCTGTATTCGCAAGGTCTGGGTCTGCCGCTGGCGACCGTGGGCGCCATCCTGTTCGCGGTCCGTCTGATCGACATCATTCTGGACCCGCTGATCGGTCTGGCCATTGATCGCAGCCACTTCAAGCAGCAGCACAAGCCGTGGATCTGGATCGCCCTGCCGGTCTTTCTGACGGCCATCACCTTGCTGTTCTTCCCGGTGAAGGCGCTGGTCGGCGCGCCCTATCTGTTCATCGCCGCCATGCTGACCTCGGCGGCCTATACGACCGCCCTGATCGCGCACCAGGCCTGGGCCGCCGCCATCGCCACCGAACCGCGCACCCTGTCCAAGCTGTTCGGCTGGCGCGAGATCGCGGTCATCCTGGGCATCTTCGGCACCTTCGGCGCGACGGCGGTGGCCGAGCAGATCGTGGGGCCGGGCATCGCCGTCAAGGCGGCGGCCGCCGGCGGCTTCATCCTCGTGGCCATCGTCGTCTCGACACTGATCACCAGCCTGTTCGCGCCGGACGAGCGCCGCACCGAGCGTTACAGCCACGAGCCCCTGTCCAAGCATCGCGACTTCCTGTTGAGCCGGGGGTTTGTCGGCGTCTGCCTCGGCATCCTGCTGCTCAACCTGGGCTGGGTCTCGGCCTCGGTTCTGGGCTTCTTCCTGGCCGAGCAGGCCTTCGGCATGGGCGGGCGTTACGCCCTGGGCCAGGTGGTCTTCTTCCTTGCCGGCGGCCTGGGCATGGTCATCTGGATGAAGCTGGCCGCCCGTCTGGGCGACAAGCGCACCCTGATCGTGGCCAGCCTCTATACGGCGGCGGCCTTCCTCTGCCTCTTCCTGTGGGGGCGGATCGGCACGTCCGGCGCCTATTTCGCCTATATGGCCAGCGTGGGTCTGGCCTTCGGGTCCGGTCCCTATCTGGTGCGCTCGCTGGTGGGGGCTCAGGCCAACGCCTATGAGGCGCAGACGGGGCGGCGCGTGCGCGGCATGGCCTTCTCGGTCGTGACCCTGTTCGACAAGGTCGGCACAGGCATGGCCGCGGGCGTGGTCCTGCCGCTGGTGGCCTGGTTGGGCTTCAACCCCACAGCTCAGGCGACGGCGCACAGCATCGGCATTCTGCTGACTGTCGGCATCACCGTGCCTGTGGTGTCGCTCTGTCTGATGGCGCTGACCCTGCGTCTGGGCTCCCGGCCGGGCGGGACGTTCGAGTAGGGCGGTACGGCTTCGAACTGATGAGAACAGTTCATCGATGGCGCGTCCAATTCGTTTGTTTTCGCGTCGAAGCCGAACCTAGCATCGATACTTGAAAAGGCTCGGTCGCAAGAGGCCGCACGGGGCTCGCCCCCAGTGCTGAAGCCTTCGGGGAAGAATGATCATGAAGACGCAAAACAGATTCCGCCTGGCCTGTCTGGTGTCCACCGCCCTGCTGACGCCGGGTCTGGCGCTGGCCCAGACCGCCGCCCCGGAGCCGCAGGCCGAGGCCTCCAGCACGCTGGACGACATCATCGTCACCGCCCAGAAGAAGCAGGAGGCCCTGCAGAACGTGCCGATCTCGGTCGACGTGGTCGGCGGCGAGACCCTGGACCGTCTCAGCCTGTCGAACTTCGATGAGCTGTCGGGCAAGATCCCCAACTTCAGCGTCCGCAAGTCGGGCAGCACCACCCTGATCAGCATCCGCGGCATCGGCTCGGGCGGCGACCGCGGCTTTGAACAGTCGGTGGGCATGTTCGTCGACGGCGTCTTCGCCGGTCGCGACCAGCAGTTCGCCGTGCCCTTCTTCGACCTGCAACGCGTCGAGGTCCTCAAAGGCCCGCAGAGCATTCTGTTCGGCAAGAACACCATCGCCGGGGCCGTCAACATCACCACGGCAGGTCCGACCACCGAACCGCGCGCCAGCCTGACCGCCGAATATGAAACCGAGGCGCGCGAGCGCGTCCTGGCCGGCTATGTCAGCGGGCCGCTGACCGAGACCCTGCGCGGTCGTCTGGCGGCGCGCGTGTCGCGCAACGATGGCTATCTGTTCAACACCCTGACCGACCGCCGCGAGCGCACCAGCGAGGACGCCCTGATCCGCGCCTCGGTCGAGTGGGAGCCTAGCGACACCCTGCGGGTCAACGCCAAGTATGAGCACGGCGACGTCAACCGCGTCGGCTCGCCCTTCCAGCTGATCAGCTTCGGCGCCTACAAGAATGTGCTGACGGCCTTTGATCCCAGGATCGAAGACAAGCTGGATCGCCAGAGCTCGTCGGGCCGCTTCCTCAACGACGCCGAAGAGATCCAGTCCGACAATTTCGCGCTGGAGGTTCACAAGGAACTGGGCGACTTCGTCCTGACCGCCGTGACCGGCTATTCGTCGTTCGACACCAGGCAGACCAACGACGCCGACGGCACGTCCATTCCGCTGATCGCCTACAAGCAGAGCGAGGAGTTCCGCCAGTTCAGCCAGGAGCTGCGTCTGGAGTCGCCGATTGGCGACCGCTTTGACTACACCCTCGGCGCCTTCTATCAGCGCGGGACCTATTTCACCGATCCGCGCCTGGACGTGGACGGCTCGCTGCTGTCGCTGCCCAAGGTCGCCTCGCAGCGGACCTTTGATCAGACCTCGACCATCTGGAGCGCCTTCGCCGAGGGCAAGTGGCATCTGAACGACGCCTTCACCGTCGTCGGCGGCCTGGCTACACCAGTGAGGACAAGTCGGCCTTCAAGCAAAACACGGTCATGAAGTTCGGGACCCAGACGCCCGAAACCAACCTCACGGTTCTGGCCGTCAGCAAGGCCGCGCTGGGCAGCGTCAACTTCGCCGCCGACCTGGACCGCAGTGAAAGCAACCTGTCGCCGTCGCTGGCCCTGCAATACGGCGACGCTGATCGCGGCATGGCCTATTTCAAGGTGACGCAGGGCTTCAAGAGCGGCGGCTTCGACGTCGCCGATCAGAGCGGCCTCAGCCTTGAGTATCAGGGCGAAGAAGCCACCGCCTATGAACTGGGCTGGAAGACCCGCCTGGCCGACAACCGCGCCGAGGTGAACCTCGCCATTTTCCGCACCGACTTCGAAGACTTGCAGGTCTCGGCCTTCGACGGCGTGCGCTTCCTGACCACCAACGCCGCCGCCGCCCGCTCGCAGGGCGTCGAGGTCAATGGGCGCTGGCAGATCACCCCGGCCCTCTACTTCACCGGTTCAGCCGCCTACACCGACGCGACCTATCAGAATTACACCGGAGCGGTCTGCACCGCTGAGCAGAAGGCCGCCTTCACGGGACCAGGCTCTTGCTTGCAGGACCTCAGCGGGCGCCCGCTGTTCGCCTCGTCCAAGTGGTCAAGCAACGTCAATCTGGAGCACGTCGCCGACCTGCCGAACGGCCTGACGCTGCAAAGCAATCTGGGCGTCAACTATCGCAGCAAGCACTATCTGGCGACTGACCTGGCTGAGGCCTCGCTGCAGGACGGCTATGCTTCGGTGGACGCCGGCGTGGCCGTGGTCAGCGAGAGCAACCGCTGGCGCGCCGGTCTGCTGGTCAAGAACCTGACCGACGAACGGGCCATGGGCTATGTGATGAACGTGCCGATCTTCTCGGGCGCCCGCGTCGCCTCGATCATCCCACCGCGCACCTTCGGCTTCAGCGTGACGGTCAACTACTAGCTTCAGTGACTGGGCCTGCGCTCCGTCGCAGGCCTGACCCTTTCGGTCTTGCGAGGGACCGGGACGCGCAGGCTCGCAGCCTGTCCTCAACCTCATGACCCTCGGGCCGCCAAGCCTGGGGGGCTTCTTTTTGTGTCAGCCCTGCGGCGCGACATGGGACGTGGGCGACGGTCGACACAAACGGGAACGCTCGATACAGATGAGCTCAGTTCATGAGGCGGTCCGCCGTCTCTTCTTGCTGTGGAAGCCTCGCCGATGTCGACCATGCCGCCGTTGATCCTGTTGCAGACCGTCGAGACGGTGGTGCGGTGCGGCAGTTTCAAGCGGGCGGCCGACGAACTTCTGGTCACGCCATCCGCTGTCAGCCATAGGATCAAGTCGGTCGAGCAGGCCCTGTCCTTTCCCTTGTTCTTTCGCGTGGGGCAGGGGGTGGAGCCGTCAGAGCACGCCCTGCTGCTGGCCAAGGCGTTCGGCGTGGCCCGCGCCGAACTGATGCGGACCTGGGACGAGATCACGGCCAGCCGGAACGCCAACGGCCTGCGGCTGTGCTGCATGGCCAGTTTCGGCGATCATTTCGTCCTGCCCAATATCGAGGCCTTCCGGCGCAAATTCCCCGATGTCGAACTGGAGTTCACCAATATTCGCCATGGCGATGCGCCGCCGACCCGCTCTTACGACATCATCATCGGTGTGGGCGAAATGCCCGGCGGCGGGTGGAAGATCGACGAGCTGATGGATCTGGACATGCATCTGATCGCCTCGCCGAGCGCGGCGGTTGGTCTGGCGGCGCGGCGCGTGCTGGACGTGCCGCTGATCGGCTACACGGTGGGGACCAGCTACTGGACGGGGGTCGCCGAGAACATCGGCTATGAGCTGCCCGTCAACGCCAAGATTCTGACCTTCGATTCCATGGCTTCGGCCTGTTCGGCGGCGGAGCACGGGCTGGGCGTCGCCCTGGCCCCGACCTATCTGGCGCGGCGCATGGCCGCTGAAGGGCGGGTCGTCATCCTGGGCGACCGTCCGATCAAGACCGGGTTGAAATACTGGTTCGGCGTCAATCGCGACCTGCAGGGGCTGCCGATGGTCGCCAAGCTGCGGCGCTGGATCGGCGATCTGCTGCAAGGAGAGGGCGCATGACCATTTCCCTGGACGCGACTGACCGTCGCCTGCTCGCCATTCTTCAGGAAGACGCCACCCTGTCCATCGCCGAACTGGCCGAGCGGGTAGGCCTGTCCCAGACGCCGTGCTGGAAACGGATCAAGCGGCTGCAGGACACAGGCGTCATTGTCGCCCGCGTCGCCCTGCTGGACCGCGAGGCTCTGGACCTGCCCCTGGTGGTCTTCGTCTCGATCAAGACCAGCCAGCACGACGAGGGCTGGCTGGAGGCTTTCAAGAAGGCCAGCGCCCTGCCCGAGGTGGTCGAGTTCTACCGGATGAGCGGCGAGGTCGACTATCTGCTCAAGGTCCTGGTCAAGGACATCGCCGCCTATGACCGTTTCTATCGGCGACTGATCGCCATCGCCCCGCTGTGCGATGTCTCGTCCAGCTTCGCCATGGAGCAGATCAAATTCACCACCGCGGTGCCGGTTCAGTGCGTCTGATCCTGCCAGAGAGAATGCTATTCTCCCTAGGGTTCAAACTCGGCCCGAAATAAGAAAATCGCTCTCAAACGAATGACATAGGCTCCGCCTCCTGTTCAGGAGAATCCCATGTTCAAGCGTCTGTTTGTCGAGCATCCCGCGTCGGTGGGCGAGAGCTATCTCGAGCATATGGGCGTCGCCGCTTCGTTCGGCGGGGCGATGTTCCTCGGTTCGCTGGCCTGTTTCGTCCACGCCGTCTTTCCGGGCCTGTGCGTCAAGACGGGCAGCGGCGTCGTCACCACCCTGCATCGTCGCATGGTGACGCACCGGACCGACCCGGCGCGCGTTCCCGGCCCGGATCAGGCCCATGTTTGATCGTCTGCCGCCCGCGCGCACCGACTCCCTGATGCAGTTGGGCCTGCTGATGCAGGCCGATCCGCGCGCCGACAAGATTGATCTCGGCGTCGGCACCTATCGCGACGAGCGCGGCGCCATTCCGATCATGGCGGCGGTGAAGACAGCCGAGCAGACGATCCTGAACACGCAGACCTCCAAGGGCTATGTCGGCCCGGCGGGCGACAGGGAATTCGCCCTTCGGCTTCAGGACGCGACCTTCCCCGGACTGGAGGCCGCCGCTGCGGGTCGACTGGCGTGGATACAGACGCCGGGCGGCACCGGCGCCCTGCGTCTGGCGCTGCAACTGATCGCCCAGGCCAATCCCGGCGCCCATGTCTGGATCGGCACGCCGACCTGGCCGGCCCATCTGCCGCTGATCGAGGCCGTAGGCCTGAAGGCGCAGACCTATTCCCATCTCGACGCAGACGGCGCCGCCAATGTCGAGGCGCTGAACGCCACTCTGGCGCAGGCGCAGTCGGGCGATGTCGTCCTGCTGCACGGCTGCTGCCACAATCCGACCGGCGCGGACTTGTCGCTCGACGCCTGGCGCGAGGCCGCGATGGTCGCTGCGAACCGGGGGCTGACCCCGTTGATCGACCTGGCCTATCCCGGCCTCGGCGACGGCGTCGAAGAAGATGTCGCCGGCGTCCGCGCCTTGCTGGACGTATGCGAGACCGCCTTGGTGGCCCTGTCCTGCTCCAAGAGCTTCGGTCTGTACCGCGATCGCGCCGGTATGCTGATGATGTTGAGCGGATCAGTCGCAACCGCCGCCAACCTGGGTCAGACCGCCGCCGGTCAGGCGCGGCTGCTGTGGTCGAACCCGCCGGATCATGGTGCGGCGGTGGTCAAGGCCGTGTTGTCCTCGCCTGAGCTGACACATCAGTGGCGGGCCGAACTGGACGCCATGCGCGTGCGCGTCAACGCCGTCCGCGCCCGTCTGTCGGGCATCCCGCTACAGCGACTGGATCTCAGCCGCCTGTCGCAGCAGCGTGGGATGTTCGCTCTCCTTCCCCTGTCCGGCGACCAGGTCCTCGCCCTGCGCGAGCGTCACGCTGTCTATGTGGACGCCTCGGGCCGCATCAATGTCGCGGGCCTCAACGACAGCAATTTCGCCCGCTTCGCGGCGGGCTTGGCTGACGTGGACCTTGCCTAGCCCAGCGCCGAGAGGCCGGGAAGATCGGGTTGGGATGAGCCGCGCTGCTGTTGCAGCGCGGCGGCTGCGGCCATGCGGCTGTGGACGCCCAGTAGTCGGAAGGCGGCGGTGAGGTGAACCTTCACCGTGCTTTCGGAGATCATCAGGGCGCGCCCGATCTCCTTGTTCGACTTTCCGGCGGTCAGCAGCGTCAGGACCTGTCGTTGGCGGCAGGTCAACAGATGAGGGCCGTCGTGATCGTCTGGGCGGGGCTCGGCCTGTAGATCGCATACGGTCGACGGAATGTAGATGTTGCCGTCCAGCACGGACCTGAAGCTGGCCGCCATTTCGGCGGGGGCGCAGCGTTTGGAGACGAAACCGTGGGCGCCGGCGGACAGGGCGCTGAAGACAGAGCGTCGCACCGGGGGCCAGGCCACGACAATGACCTTCAGCTCTGGGTAGTGACGGCGCAGACGTCGAATTCCGTCCAGATTGCCCATGCCGGGAAGCTCAAGATCGATAGACAGCAGTTGCGTGTCAGGCGCAGAGGCGAGGCCCTTGAGTACGCCGCCGTAGTCGGCCTCCTCGCGGACGTCCTCCGCGGCAAGATGGTTTTGAAGCGTCGCCACCAGCCCGGCGCGATAGAGGGGCTGGTCGTCCGCCACCATGAACCTTTCCATTCTTCAGCCCGCAGCCCTTGTCTGGCCGATCTCCCCCGATTGCGATCGCCGCCTTTCCTAAACATGGATTATTGCGGCTAGACTATAATACAGACAAGATATAAAAATCTATGTTTCATTAAATCGGGAACATTGTATCAAATGATGATTTTTGCTTGGTTGCCGCGTCTCGATTAAAGCTTTTGAAAGCGGAGAGTTACTTTCACTGTATTTAGTTGTTGCTAAGGGGCGCCGATCTCTGTCGTCGCTTCAATGCTCTCGCCCCGCCCGCCACAGGGTCTGGGTCAGGGGCTCCAGAAGATAACTCAGGGCGCTGCGCGAGCGCAGAGGCACCAGGACCTCGGCGGGCAGACCGGCGCGCAGGCCCGTGTCGCCTCTAATCTGGCGGATCTTGTCCAGTTCAGCGGGCGGGACCACGATCTCGATCTCAAAATATCGCGCGCCTGTGCGTTCGTCTTCGAAGCTGTCGGCGGAGACGCGGGTGACGGCCCCCTCCAGAATGGGCAGGTTGCGTTCCTGAAGCGCGCTGAAGCGGACCTGGGTCTTCATTCCGACGCGAAGGTCGTCGGCGTCGGTCGGCGCGGCCTTGGCTTCGACCACCAAAGCCCGATCCTGAGGCACGATCTCCATGATGGTGGCCCCGGCCGCCACCACGCCGCCGATGGTGAAGGTCGTCAGGCCCACCACCTTGCCCCCGGTCGGGGCGCGGATGATGGACCCCGCCACCTGCTCGCGCATGGCGTCCAGCTTGGGCTGGATCTCGTCCAGACGTTGCTGAAGTTCACCCAGTTCGGTGGTGATCTCCTCAAGCCGTATCCGGTCCAGCGACACCATCTGCAGGCGGGTCTCGCCGATGGCTTCAGAGGTGCGAGCGGTATCGGCGCGAAGCGCGCCGTACTGGCCGTCCAACTCAGAGACGTTGCGCTCCATGGCCCGGATGCGGTTCACGGCGACGAAGCCGTCTGGAAGCAGGCGTTTCATTCCCTCCAGTTCCTCGCCCAACAGTCTGGACTGCTCGCGGTTGGAGCCCATCTGGTGGGACAGGCCGCCGATCTGTTCGCTCTGCTGGCGCACGCGTTGCGACAGCACCGCTCGCTCGGTCTGGATCGAGGCGCGCCGCGCCTTCAGCAACTGCCGCTGTCCGGCCAGGGCCTCTTGAGCCAGGGCGACGTCCGCGGCGGGCAGGTTGGCGAACTCGGCAGGTTCGGTCAGTTCGCCCCGCCCGTCGCGCTCGGCGGCCAGACGGGCGCGCCTCGCCAGCAGCGAGACCACCTCGCTGGTCATGGCGCGCTCTGACGCCACCAGTTCCGGCGTGGCCACGCGCAGCAGGGGCTGGCCCGCCCGGACGGTTTGACCTTCGGTGACATAGAGGTCGGTGATGACGCCGCCGTCCCTGTGCTGGACGACCTGTCGGTTGCCCGAGACGGCGACAATTCCGTCGGCCATGGCGCCGGCGTCCAGCGGCACGAAGGCCGCCCATCCCAGCAGACCTATAAAGAAGGCGCCGGAAAGGATGAAGCCGAGCCGGGCCTCGCGGTGAGGGGCCGCCAGACTGGCGCGGCTCATGTCGGTCGATGAAGACTTTGGGCGGGGCAGGTCCTGCATGGCTCTATCTCGGCTTCATGTTGACGACATTGTCGCCGGCGCCGACCGCGGCCAGCGCGGCGCGGATGTCGGCCTGGGGGCCCTGACGCTCGATCGTACCGCTGTTGAGAACGGCCAGGCGGTCGACGTTGCGCAGCACCGACGACCGATGCGCCACGATGAGGATGGCCGCGCCGCGCGCCTTGGCGGCGTCCATGGCGTTGCGCAGCGCCAACTCGCCCTCCGCGTCGAGGGCGGCGCTGGGTTCATCGAGAATGAGGATGCGGGGATCGCCGTACAGGGCGCGGGCCAGGGCGATACGCTGGGCCTGACCGCCCGACAGCCCCTTGCCTCCGGCGTCGAGCATGGCGTTGTAGCCGCCCGGCAGATGCAGGATCATCTGGTGAGCGCCGGCCATCTCCGCCGCGGCCACGACCTTCCGGTCGATCGCTTCCTGGTCGCCGTCGAGATCGCCGGCGAAGCGGGAGATGTTCTCACTGATGGTTCCGGCCATCAGGCTGCTGTCCTGAGGGAGATAGCCGATATGGCGGGCTAGGGCCTCGGGGTCCCAGTCGGCGTAGCTGGCCTCATCGATGCGGATATGGCCGCCGTCCGGCGCAAGGGCGCCCGCGACCACGCGCGACAGGGTGGACTTGCCTGCGCCGGACGGACCGATCACGCCGAGGATGTCGCCGGGAACCAGCCAGAGCGACACCGAATGCAGCAGAAATGCCGTGCCCTCGGGGTTGCGCACGCTGACGTTTGCCAGTTCGACATAGCCTTCCGGCGGCGGCAGGATCAGGGTGTCGCGGACCAGGGGCTCGGTATTGGTCAGTAGGGTCTTGAGCACGCCCAGGGCCTGACGGGCCTGGACGATGGTCGGCCAGACGCCGACTGTCTGTTCGATCGGCTGAAGGGCGCGGCTCAGCAGCACCGAACCGGCGATGATGGCGCCCACCGAGATCTGACCGCTGACGGCGAGCCAGGCGGCTGCACCCAGGGCCAGGGATTGCAGCGCCATGCGCGAGAACTTCACAAAGGCGGTGTAGCGGCTGCCGGTCAGTTGCGCCTCGACCCCGCCCTCCAGCGCCTGGGTCCGGGTCTCCAGCTGACGGGCCACCATGGCCCGGCGCATGCCCAGGGCGCGGACGACTTCGGACATGCCTACGGCGGCGTCATGGGCGGCGTGGGCGTTGGCGGTGGCGCGGTGGCTTTCCCGGGCGCCCTTGCGGGTGCTGCTGGCGTTGGCAAGGGCCAGCCCCGTCAGAACGCAGCCGCCGACGATGATCAGTCCGCCCAGCAGCGGGTGGATCATGAAGGCCACTATCAGGTAGATCGGGGTCCAGGGCACATCCATCAAGGCGATGGCCGCCGGTCCGGCCAGGGCGGTGCGCAGGGCGTCGAAGTCCCGCATGGCCTGGGCGGTCGAGGGCTCGCCCGGCGTCAGCCGCTTACGGATCATCAGGCGGTCGAGGATTTCTCCGGCGAGCAGATTGTCCAGCCGCAGCGCCGCCCGGGTCATGATCCGGCTGCGCATGGCGTCCAGCGCCGCCAGGGTCGCCAGGGCTATGCAAACCAGGACGGTCAACCAGAGCAGGGTCAGGACCCCGCTGGTGGGCACCACCCGATCATAGACCTGCATCATGTAGATGGTCGGGGCCAGATAGAGGATGTTGACCAGGGCGCTGAAGAAGGCGGCCAGCCAGAAATAGCTTCGGCACGCCGTTAGCGCATTGTCGAACGGCTTGGGGATGTCGCCCAGTACGATCTTCACAGTCACGTCTCCCTACCGGAGGCGCCGGCCGCGCCGAGGCGCGCGGCCCGGCGGAGATCACCCGAAAATGTATCCGTCGTCATCGTTCCGGTCGCTCTCGAACATGACGGCGTCGAAGAGTTTGAAGATGTGATGGCCGGGTTCTTCGTTCAGGCTTCTGAACTTCAGGCCCCCTGGCGACCAGTCAGGCCAGGCTTCGGAAATCCTGGACCCGAACGGCCGTCCGTGCGGGATGACGAAGTCGTCCGCATCCGGATCGATCATGCTCGACAGGGGGACCTGCTTTCCCATTTCTCCGGTGGGCAGAGAGGCTTCGTGTTGCGTCGCCGGAGCGAGGCCGGGCGAACCGTCGAGGATGAAGGCGGTCGGCGTGAGGCTGCCGCTTGCGACCCCGTCCAGCAGCAGGGTGCGTCCGCCGATCGTCACGCTGGCGCCCGATCCTGCCGCGCCTATGGCGACCATTGAAGCGAAGCTTGCCGCGGTCACGCCGAGGCCGCTGAGGTCGATCCTGTCCGTCCCGACCTTGAAGTCAGTGATCCGGTCGCCGTCGCCGAAGGCGAAGACGTCGTCGCCAGAACCGCCGGTCAGGACATCGTCGCCGGCCCCGCCGTCCAGGCGATCATCGCCGGAACCGCCGCTCAGATGGTCGTCGCCCGCGCCGCCCTTCATGACATCGTCGCCGGAGCCGCCATAGAGGAAGTCGTCGCCGTCGCCGCCGGTCAGGGTGTCGTCGCCCGACCCGCCGTTCAAGGTATCGTCGCCGTCGCCCCCGACCAGGGCGTCGTCGGCGGAACCGCCGCTCAGAACCTGGTCCACGGGCGGCGTGACGGGAACGACGACGGGGGGAAGGCCGGTGTCGACGCCGTCATCATCGTCATCATCATCGTCGCCGCCGGGCTGGCCCGTATCGTCGTCGTCATCATCGCCGGGAGGAAGCGTGCTGTCGTCATCCTCCTCCTCCTCATCATCGCCGGCAGGCGGCGGCGGGTTCGGCTGGAAGATGTGCTCGGGCAGGTTGGTCAGCCCGGTGTTGCGCATGATGATCTCGGAGAAGGTCAGCGCCTGCCCGTCGTTGAACAGGGAGTCGTCGAAGATCTCGAGATAATAGAGCCGGTCGCCGTGCTGCAGCCGGTTCAGCTGGTCCAGGAAGATGTAGCCGAAGGTGGAGCCGAGCTGGCCGTGGCGGGGCTTCTCGGACAGGCCGCCGACCCACAGGTCCATGCTTGCGAAGCCGTCGGGGTAGGCCGTCTTGAGCTGTTGCAGGGCTTCGTTGGACAGGCCGTTGCGCGCCTGGAAGTCCGCCCAGCCCGTATAGGGAAGCAGGCTGGCGTCGCCTGTCTTGGCGTAGAGCTGTTCGCGAACGGCGTTGAACGGCGGGATGCCGACGTCGCGTCCGCGGAAGATGTTGAGCGCGGCCAGATCCAGCGGCCTTCCGACCAACTGGTTGCGCAGGGCGTTGACGATATCGACGTCGATAGCCTCATGCGGGGTCGCGGCGGCGCCGAGCAGCAGTGCGTCCAGGCCGATGCCGGCGAACGTCGCGGGGTTCAGGAAGGCCTGCACCAGCGAGATTTCTTGGGTCGTTCCGTTGGCGTCCACATAGCTGACGGTCTCGTTCTGCATGGAGTGGCCGAAGCGGTAGGCCGCCTGGGCGAACTCCAGCGAGATGGAGGCGTCCACCGTCGGATCATAGCCCTCGAAGCCATGCTCATCGTCGTCGTCCAACCCGCCAGCCATGGCCTGGGCGAACTCGGTGAAGACGACCCGCTGATACTCGGCCACGTTCATGATGCGCGCGGCTTCGAAATACTGTTCTTCGGTCCAAGCGCCGTTGGTCGATTCCTTGAGCCGGTCGACCCAGTGGTTGTGGTTGCGCTCCCAGATCGTATGGACCGAGAGCAGCATGACGTTCTCGTTGCCGCGACCGTCGCCGACCACGTAGTAGTGGCCGATAGCGTCCAGATCGAGCACAGGACCGGAGCCGGGCACGGTCTTGTAAACGGGCACGAAGTCGATCAGCAGCGGCTGGCCTGTGCCGTCGTAGTTGCTGATGTCCTCGGCCGTCAGTTCCTGACCGCCGGTCATGATCCGGTAGTTGGCGCGGATGTCGTCCAGCGTCGGCAGGTTGGCGCGGCCCGTGGCGTCAGGCGCTCCCCTCAGCAGATAGGCAGTCTGGAGCGGTTGACCGTCAGGGCCGACCACCCATTGCCGCAGCAGATCGGTGATCGCCTCGTGAGAGCCGTAGGCCTGGTTCTGGTCGACGAAGGGCGAGGTGTTATTGAGGTACTGGGCCGGGATCTCGTCGCCCGTGTTGGGCACGCCGTCGGGATCGACGCCGGTCTCGGGCACGATATTGGCGCGCGGCGCCGAGATCGGGAAGGAGGGCGACCCGATCGGCATATTGCCCGGCGCGCCCTTGTTGATGAAGTCCAGGCCGTGGTCGAAATACTGGCCGAAGGCGGTCAGCAGGGCGGTGCCGCCGAAGGCGTTGGGCGCGCTCTCCTCGAAGCCGTCGCCGTCATTGTCCTGGTTCGAGATCAGGTCGGAGATCTGACGGGGCGTCAGGGTGGTCTGGCGCACGCCCGAAGCGCCGTCGGTATAATAGGGGTCGGTCAGGCGTATGAAGGGCTGGCTGGCGTTGGCCAGATAGGGATTGGCGACATTATTGCCCAGGCCTGAAGCATCCCGGACCAGGCCGTCGCGCACCATCTGCAACAGATCGCTGAAGTCCTCTTCGTCCATCGGCAGGTTGAAGGCGCTGTTGGACGGCGGCAGGACGACGCCCTCGGCGGCCAGGCTCGGCGTGCCGAAGTAGGTGATGGTGTGAGCGCCGCTCGCCAGCCGAATGCTGCCGTCTGGATTGTAGGTCTTCACGTAGTCTCTGAACGCCTTGCCTTCGGCCAGTTCGATCACATCCTGGGGCCGCAGGGCGCCGACAATGGTGTCGTTGCCGCCGTTGGAGCGGAGGACGACGCGGTGCGCGGACTCCATGCCCGTGATGTCGAGGGTGTCGCTGCCTCCGCCGTCATTGATGGTGATGGTCGAGAAGCTGAGGCTGGTCGGGTTGAAGTCGCCACGAGTGGTGACGGTGTCATTGCCCAGGCCGGTGTTGATGATGATTTCCTCGATATTGTCGAGCTCGGCGATCACCGCGCCATTCCGGGTCACGACGATCTCGGTCTCAGGGCGCAGACCCAGGATGCCGTCGGCCTGCGCCGCGACGCGGGAATAGACGACGAAGGCCTCGGCGGTATTGTTGCCGGTGACCGTGAAGGTGTCGTTGCCCAAGCCGCCATCGACGAAGTCCTGGCCGTCGCCGGCATTCCACAGAATGGTGTCGTCGCCGCCGCCGGCGAGGATCACGTCGTCACCTTCCGCCGCGTCGAAGGTGCTGGCGGCGTCATTGCCGATCAGGATGTTGGCCGCATTGGTGCCGCCGATGACGCCGGTCACGTCCCGGGTAAGCGTCACCGTCGCCGTGTCCGTGGCGTTTCCGGCGCCTGAGCCGTCATTGCCCGTATAGACGAAGGACCCGCCGGCCCCGCCCGTGTCGGTCACGCTCACGACGCCGCCGGCGCGGGTGGCCGTGAGGCCGTTGGTGTTGCTCAGCCCCGTGACGGCGATGGTGTCGCCGTCGACGTCGACGTCGTTGCGCAGTAGCACCCATTCAGGGATTACGAAGGACCCGGTCGCGACGTTGGTGATCACCGTGTCATTGTTGACCGCCGGCTGGTCGTTGACCGCCACGACGTTGACCGTGGTGCGGGCGACCTGGCTGGAGAGGAAGCCGTCATTGACGCTCACCTCGATGACCCGGTCGACCGTGCCGGGGTTCTGCGAGGTGTTGCGGAACTCGACGGCCTGAAGCGCAGCCTGCCAGTTGGCGATGCTGGGTTCATTGCCGGTCAGGGTGACGATGATCTGGCCCGGAACAGAGGTGTCGATCGTGCGGGTGATGTTCCCCGGCAGGTTGACCGGCACGTCGAAGGCGTCGCCCGCCTGGGCGTTGGTCAGGACCACGCGCGCCGAGACGATCTGTTCGTCCTCGACGATCAGCGGACCGGAGGCGATGCTTTGATCGGCGCCGTTCTCGGTGAAGGTGGTCTCATAGTCCCGGTTCGCCGACTCCGTGAAGCTGATGGTCAGATTGTCGATGTTGACCGTCTCGGTGGCGGCGGAAATGCCGGAGGTCACGAAGCGGATGAAGGCGTTCTGGGTGAAGGGGCCTTCGAGCGCGATGTTCCTGTTCGCATTGCCGGTCGTGCCGGTGATCTGGTCGATCTGGACCATCGCCGCTTCGGCGCCGTCCCGCGAGAAGAAGACCGTCACGGTCTCTCCGGCGTCGAGGCCGTTCTCATCCACCGAATAGGCCACCGAGGCCGACAGCTTGCCGCCCAGTTCGACGGTCCGCTGGATCTGCGCGCCATCGCCTTGAGTGAACTGCAGGACGTTGTTGTTGCCGCCGTCGATGCGGATCTGGCCGGTGGTGACGCCGCCGCTGTCGTTGGCCTCAACCCAGTCAGGGTTCCAGGGCGCGCTGCCCGTCGAGGCGCCGAGGTTCGCGGTGTTGAAGTTGTCCGCGTACTGCCGAATGACCTGTTGCAGGAATAGCTCCGGCGGCGAGAGGCTGACGTCGCCATCGGCGAAGCGCAGCACCTCGATGTTGCGGATGGTGTCGGTCCCGTCGGACACGCGGTTCTGACCTGTGGCGGGATCAATCGCCCCGATGGTCTGCGCGCGGTGGAAAATGGTCACGGAACCATCAGGGTTCGAGGTGATGTCGTAGTTGGCGCGAACGTCCCAATAGACGGCGACATCGTCGCCGCTGTCGTCGTGCTGGATCTCGCGCACGATGTGGAGCTGGCTGGGCGCAATGGCGCGATCGAGCATCCAGACCGAAAGGGGTTTGGTCACGCCGTCCAGCGTCACATTGTCCTTGAGGCTGTTGATCGTGGCGATTTCGGCGCCGGCCGTGTCGCGGATCGAGATCCGCACGTTGAGCCAGGCGTCGCCATCGATCACGTCGTCGCCGCCGCGGCCTTCAATGACGTCGCTGCCGCCGCCGCCCAGCAGGATGTTCCCGCCGACGAACACCGATTTCACTTCGCCGGTGCTGTCCGCCCAATAGGGGCGGGTCGTCATCAGATTGGGGGTGATGATCTGGTCGAGGCCGGCGATGCGGTCGATGCCGGCCTGGTCCAGTTCGTGGCCGGTCATGTCGCCCTCGGCGCCGGCGAGGACATTTCCAGCGTCTGTCGGCGCAGCGCGGTTGTCGCCCCAGAGCCGGTCATCCTTGTTCCAGCCGGAAAGGGCTTCGACGGCGTCGAAACGGTCGCGCAGGATATCGGCCTGGTCGGTGGTGAAGATCGGTTTCGTCAGATCCGAGTCGGCCGCAATCGCGCTGCCTTTGTGGATCGCCCAGTCGAAGCCGAGCATGCCCTCGTTGCGCATGACGCTTTCGCCCTGGACCATGATGTCGTCGCCGGACTCGGCGTCGAAATCATGCTCGTCCGAGCCCGCGAACATCACGTCGTGACCGATGATGGTGGAGTTGAAGAACAGCTCGGAATTGTCGCCGGCGGTGGTGTCGAAGCCGCCGCCGCCCTCGATCCAGTCGTCGCCCTCGTTGCCCATCAGGAAGTCGACGGCGTCGCCGCCCAGGATGAAGTCGTCGCCCAGGCCTCCGAACACCTCCGTGTCGTCGACGCCGACGAAGAAGACGTCCTTGCCCGAGCCGCCCATCAGGATGTCGAGGCCGTTGGAGTTGGCGATGACGTCGTCGCCCCCTTCGCCCTTGAGGAAATCGCCGCTGTCGCCGCTGTCGGTGATGATGTCGTCGCCGTCGCCGCCGTTGACCAGGTCGACGCCCGCGCCGGATTCGATGCGGTCGTTGCCGGCACCGCCCCAGATGGAGTCGTCGCCGAAGTCGGTGATGATGGTGTCATTGCCGCTCGTGCCGCCGACCGAGGCGTGTTCGCCGCCGGTGAAGCGCAGGAAGTTGGCTTCTACAGCGCCTGTCAGGGGATCGTCGCGCTGAACCTTGCCGCGTCCCATGCCCTCCAGCACGGGATCGTTGCCGAGCGGATCGAGCCCCAGTTGCATCGCGGCGTTGACCTCCAGATAGAAGTCATAGTTGGCGAAGACATTGACCCCGAGGTGGCGGTCGATCACGTCGTCGCCGGTGCCGCGAATGCCGTCGGGCCCAGGGTCGGCCAGGGCGGAGTTGCTCATGATCAGCTTGGCGAAGGCGTTTTCTTCCAGCTGGTTGAGGAAGTTCAGCCCCTGGGTGCGGGTCAGGTAGTAGAAGCGGTCGCCGTCCTGCAGGTTCTCCAGCTGAGCCTCGAAGACGGCGTTGAAGGTCGAGCCCAGCATGCCGCCAAACGGCATCTTCTTTTCGGCCAGACCCCCGATCCAGAAGTCGATGGCGTTGACGCCGGTCGCCGCGGCTGGACCGTTCAGCCAGGCGATCCGGGCGGCCCTGTCGGACAGGGATTCGCCTGCGACGCCGAACACGAGATCCCAGGCCGCCGCCTGCTTGGCCGCCGAGGTGGTCGCGGCGGTGATGCTGGCGTGGACGCCATAGGCGGCGATGAAGTTCACCACCGACAGGGGGTTCTTCAGGTTCGCGGCGAAGTCGACCCAGTTCTTGTAGGGCTCCAGGAAGGTTGAGCTGGTCGCGGCGTAAAGCTGGGCGCGGGCGTCGTTGAGCGAGGGAATTCCGGCGTCACGACCGCGCGCGATATTGATCGCCGGCAGGTCCAGCGGCAGGCCCAGCAGGTTGTTGCGCAGGGCGCCGGTGACGAACTCGTCGATCTCGCTGCCGCGCACGCGGGTCATGCCGGCGATTATGGCGGCGGTAGCCTCGTCCGCTGTACCCAGGGCGTTCATGGCTCCGGGGTTGAGGAAGGCCTCGATCAGTCCGATCTCGCTCTGGGCGCCGGTGTTCGCATCCACCAGGCTGATGTTCTCGGTCAGCATGGAGTGCCCGAAGCGGTAAACCGTGTGGGCGAACTCGGCGAAGATGGAGGGGTTGATGTCGGTGGTGCTGTTGAAGACGATGGGATCGATCAGGGGCTGCACCTGACGCGCGAACTCCTCGAACACCAGGTGCTGGTACTGCATCTCGGTGGCGAAGCGCGCCGCCTGGAACAGTCGTTCACCGTCCCAGTTCAGCGTGTTGGCGAAGGCCAGTTGATCCAGGGCGGACAGGGAGGCGAAGTTACCGGGCAGTCCGGGGATGTCGGTGGCCAGCCATTCGTTGATGAAGGCCATGTCCGCCGACTGCAGGATGGTCAGCTTCTGGGCTTCGACCTGCCGGTTGTGTTCTGAATGGAAGACGTGGTGGACGGCCGTCAGGCCGATGTTTTCATTGCCGCGTCCGTCGCCCGTGACGAAGTGGGCGTCCAGGAGCTCGTCGTCATAGGCGACCTTGCGGCCGCGGAAGTCGGCGGCGATGGTGTTGCCGGCCACGTCGTCGCCGTCGGCCTGGACGACCAGGACGCCGGGCGTCGAAGGATCGCCGTCGGCGTCGTAAACCGAGCCGGGGACTGCATTGTGGGCGATGTCGTCGAGGAAGGCGTGAGAGGTGCGGACCGGGCCGAAGTAGTCCACGCCGTTAATGGTCACAGGCGTTGTCGCCATGGCGATCAGGTTGATGGGGTTGGCGGCGGTCCCCGAGATAACGATGTCATCGCTGGTGTTGGGCACGCCATCAGCGCCGATGCCGACGATGACCTGGGCGTAGCCGGTAGTCGGGTCGGGGATGAAGCGGCCATAGGGGTCGGTGCGCAGCAGGGGGACGTTGAAGACGTCCTGATCGCTCAGTTCGATGCCCAGCATGGTGCGGGCCTGGGCCTTGACGTCGGCCCAGGTGCTCAGGCCGCCGTTCGCGCCGTCCAGCAGGTGGCCGGTGGCGACGGTTCGGCCGTTCACCGTCGCATATTCACGCAGGAAGACCTGATGCGACGGGTGGGATGTATAGGTCTGGTTCTGGTCCACGAAGGGGGTGGTGACATTCACCGCTTCCTGGGCCGTATCGTCGGCGGTGCCCATGATCCCATCGGCGCCGGGGCCGGCCACCGGGGTGGCGCGGGTCAGCACCATGAAGGCGTTCTGCGCAGAAACCTCGTCGCCGGTGCCGGGAATGCCGTCGGCTCCGTGCGTGCGCAGCGGGTCATCGGGCGCCAGGGGGATGTAGATGGTCCCGTTGCCGCCCTTGGTGATCAGGTCCAGCCCATGATCGAAGAACTGGCCGAAGAAGGTCATCCAGCCGTTGAAAGGCGCGCTGAGGCCTTCATCGGCAGCGACATTGGGAATGACCAGCGAGCCGTTCTCGGCCTCCAGCCCCTTGGCCTCGAGCACCAGATCGAACTGGGCCTGGGCCGCGTCGCGCGCCGTCTGTTTCGCGGCTTCGTCGAGGCCGGCGTCGGCGTTGATGGCGACAATCGTGCTGATGAGGGTGGTGTGGGCGGCGCGCACCACGGCCAGGTCGCCATAGACGTCCGCCGAGCCGGCAAAGGTCAGGGCGGCGACGATGGCGGCCGGATTGTTGAAACTCATGTCGGCGACAAGGTTCGAGATCAGGCGCGGGTCCGCGTCCGCGACATTGCCCGAGTGCCCGCCGTTGACGCCTGGCGTCGGCGTGCCGACCGTGCCGTAATCGTTGTTGCCGACGGTCTGGCCGCCGCCCAGCGCCATGCTGTCGTCGCCCTCGTTGATGAAGTTGGGGTTCAGCAGCCTGGGCATGGGCTGGTTGGACGCGCCCCAGAGTTCGCGGCCTTCGATCAGGTTGTTGTAGCTGCCGTCCACCGTACGCAGGCCGAACGGCGTCTTGGCGTCCGGGATGGCCAGGGGCAGGGTGGGGTCGAAGCTGGCCGAGGTGTACCAGCTCCGGTCGGTGATGACCCGACCGTCGGCGTCCAGACGGATCTCCGTCAGGGGCGTGCCGTTGGCGTGCGCCTCGGCGATCTTGATCTGCTTCAGGATGAATTCCAGATCATGTTGAACAAGCGCGACCATCTTAGCCTCCGGGGCGGAAATGCCTGGGGGAGGGCCGTTGGTGATCTGGGCTCCGCGCATGATCGATCAGGTCGCTCGATGCGCCGGGGCGGAGACAGGCCTCCCGTTCCAGCGACTATCGGCCGATCGCCGAGGGGCGTCGATTTGGCCAGGCGGACTAGGCCTTCGGGGTTGCGCGCCAAGACCCGGCCGTTCGGACTAGCACCTCTGTATTAGTCTCATGGTCGCTCTAGCCAGCCCGCCAGGGTTTGACCTCCGTGCTAAAACGAGAACGGCCCCGAAGATTGCTCTTCGGGGCCGTTTCCAATTTTCAGTGCGGAAGGATCAGTCGTTCTTGCCGAAGACCGATTCGGCGGTCGGCTCGGCGCCGGGGCGCACGCGCTCTTCGGGGACGAACTCGGGCTCTTCCGGCTCGGCCTGGATCGATTGCAGGGCGGCGCCGCCGTTCTTGGCGTCGTCCTTGGCCTTCTTGTCGGCGGCCTTCTTGACGATCTCGTCCAGTTGCAGCTGACCGATCAGGCCCAGGGTCACGGGATCGACCGGCTTGATGTTGGCCGAGTTCCAGTGGGTGCGGTTGCGCACGGTTTCGATGGTGGACTTGGTGGTGCCCAGCAGCTTGGCGATCTGGGCGTCGGTCACTTCCGGGTGGTTGCGCACGAACCAGGCGATGGCGTCGGGGCGGTCCTGACGACGCGACACCGGCGTATATTTCGGCGCGGTCTTGGACGGCTTCAGCAGCTCGGCGTGGCGGCTGACCACGGCCTTCATGCGGTAGTCAGGGTTGTCCTGCGCCTTTTCCAGTTCTTCGCGCGTCAGCTGACCGCCCGTGACCGGGTCCACGCCGCGGATGTCGCGCGCCACGTCGCCATCGGCGATGCCGCGCACTTCCAGCGGGTGCAGGCCGCAGAAATCAGCGATCTGCTCGAACGAGAGCGAGGTGTTGTCCACCAGCCAGACCGCGGTGGCCTTGGGCATCAGGATGTCGGTCATGGGGCGTGCGTCCCGGCGTTTGCGGCCCGAAAATCGGGCGTTTGAATCGACGGCGCCCGACCTTTCGGCCGGGCGCTGAGACTTCTGTATAGGCGCTTTCGCGATAAAAGAAAACGCTGTCCGAATGACACGTACAGCAAAGGTTCATCGAGAATGTTGAACAGTCGGGCTTGTGGTGCGTTGTGCGCCAAAGGATCAGGAAGGACACCTCCATGAGACAGTTCGCGATTATCGCCGCCAGCGCAGTCATGGCCTTTGGCGGCGCCGTCACTGTGCCGTCGGGTTCGGCGGAGGCGCAGGCTCAGGCGCGGGGCGCCCCACGCGGTAGCTATGCGCAGAGCTGCACAGGCTCCTACGTCAATCAGGGGCGACTATACGCCGATTGCCGTGACATGCGCGGTCAGATGCGCGAGACCTCGATTGAGCTGGCGCGTTGCTCCAGCAGCGATATCGCCAACGACAACGGCCTGTTGGTCTGCCAGGGCCATCGCGGCGACTATGAGAACAACGGTCGCCCCGGCGGCGGCAATCGTCCGGGCTGGCCGGGCGGCCCCGGTGGCGGCAACGGCGGCGGTTGGGGCAACACTTCGATCACCGTCTATCGCGACGCCAACTATCGCGGCCAGTCGATGACCTTCCGTCAGGAGGTTCCGAACCTGCGCAACAGCGGCCTGAACGACGCCATCAGCTCGATGCGTCTGGGTCGCGGCAGCTGGGAAGTCTGCGAAGACGCCAACTATCGCGGCCGCTGCCAGATCATCGACGGCGACGTCAGCAATCTGGGCCGTACGGGAATGAACGACCGGATCTCCTCGCTGCGTCCCGCCCGTCGCGGCGGCAACTGGTAAGCAAGTTGAAACGGGAGGCTTCGGCCTCCCGTTTTTTTTGGGCGGCTCAGACCGTTAGGACGATCTTGCCGACGTGGTCGCCGGTCTCCAGTCGCTGATGCGCGGCGGCGGCCTGGTCCAGCGGGAAGGTCGCCTCGACCTTGGCGCGAACCTTGCCGGACGCGACCCAGGGCCAGACCGTCTGTTCGACGGCGGCGGCCAGGCGGGCCTTTTCGTCCACTGGGCGGCTGCGCAGGGTCGAGCCGGTCAGGACGATTCGTTTCAACATGACCCGCATCAGGTCGATCTGGGCCAGGGCGCCGGTCAGGGTGGCGATGACCACCCATCGCCCGCCGGGCTTCAGGGCGTTCAGGTTCAGTTCGGCGTAGGCCGCCCCCACCATGTCCAGCACCACATCGGCCCCGCCCGCCGCCTTGATCTCGGCCAACAGGTCGACGGCTGTGGCGTCCAGGCTGACGTCGGCGCCTAGGGCCAGGGCGGCTTCGGCCTTGGCCGCGCCGCGCGAGGTGGCGATGACGCGGGCGCCCGCCGCCTTGGCCATCTGGATGGCCATGACGCCGATGCCGCTGGTGGCCCCGTGGATCAACAGGGTCTCGCCCGCCTTCAGCCCGCCGCCCTCGAAGACGTTGGTGAAGACGGTGAAGACGGTCTCGGGCAGGGCCGCGGCCTGGACGAAATCGAGACTGTCAGGAACGGGCAGGGCGTGCCGGGCGTCGACCACGGCGTAGTCGGCGTAGCCGCCGCCGCCCAGCAGGGCGCAGACTCGGTCCCCCAGCTTCCAGCGGGTCACGCCTTCGCCCAAGGCCTCCACCTCGCCGGCGACCTCCAGGCCCAGAATGTCCGAGGCGCCCGGCGGGGCCGGATAGTGGCCCAGCCGCTGGACGATGTCGGGCCGGTTGACCCCTGCGGCGCGCACACGGATGAGAATTTCACCCGGCGCCGGTTCAGGTTGGGGGCGTTCGGCCAGGCGCAGCGCCTCGGCGGGACCCTTGCCGCCTTCGATTTCGATGACCCGCATGATGTCTCCGCCGCTTGCAATCGTCGTCATTGGGGCGTTTTCATACGGGTTCGTGTGGTTTCTGGCCACGGAGGCGGTGATGACGTTCGAAGATCTGGAGCCCCGACCCCAGGGCGGCGAGGCGCTGAGGGCGCTGGGACGCGAGGACCTGGACCTCTACGCCGTGGACGAGCTGCATGAGCGGATCGCCGCGCTGGAGGCCGAGATCGCGCGGTCGAAAGCCGCCATCGACGGCAAGTCCTCCAAGCGCAGCGCCGCCGACGCCCTGTTCAATTTCCGCTGATTGTCCTCTCCCGCGATTTGGCGATCCGTGGCATGACGATTGCAGTTCCGGTCCGTGCGGCGTCGTTCTGACCCGCGAGTTTGACGGACGCGCGTGACGTTTCATGGGTAGAACCGAGTTGACTGCCATCGACGCTGACAGGGTCGGATTGCGTTCACGCAGCGCTGAGGTGCTGGATTTCGCGCGCTCGGAGCTGTTTGACCGCACCTTCCGCGAGGGGATGGAGCTGGTCGAGGAGACCGCCGCCTATCTGGACGGCGACGGCCGCCAGGATTCGCGCCTGCTGTCGCGCGCCGCCGCCCTGGCCTATGCGGGCGAAAGCATGAAGCTGACGACGCGGCTGATGCAGATCGCGTCCTGGCTTCTGGTGCAGCGCGCCGTGCGCGAGGACGACATGAGCGCCGTGGCCGCCTGCGAGCCGCGCTATCGGCTGGCCGACCGCAAGATCGAGAGCGAGCCCAGCCACCGCGAACTGCCCATCGCCCTGATCGAATACGCCGTGCGGGCCGAGAAGCTCTACGACCGCGTCCTGCACCTGGACCAGCGGATGTACCTGGGCGGCGACGAGGAGCAGCCGGTCAATCCGGTGCAGAGCCAGCTGGATCGCCTGCAGGCGGCCTTCGGGGGCTGAAGCCCCCGATCACCGGAACGCCCTTGAAAGCTGGCCTTACGGCCCGACGTCGTTGGCGTCGCTGGGGCCGTCGGCGATGACGCGCGGCAGGCTGACCGCGATGCCCAGCGCCTGGGCCAGCTTTTCATCCCGGCGATAGACGTCCTCGCGGAAGGCCACGCGGCCCTGTCCGTCGACGAAGGCGGTCCAGTAGAGCAGGCGCACGGCGATCTCGCGCCCGGTGGTGACGCGGGTGGTTTCGCGGCTGTCCTGGGCGGCGTCGAACTGGGCCAGCTTGGCGGGATCGGGCTGCAACAGCAGGCGGGCGAACTCGACGGCGTTCTGGACCCGGACGCAGCCGTGACTGCGCTGACGCACCGACAGGTTGAAGGCGCCCTTGGACGGGGTGTCGTGCAGGAAGATGGCGTAGCTGTCGCGCAGCTCGAACTTCACATAGCCCAGCGAGGACTGCGGACCGGCGCGCTGCACCACCCAGCCGTCCTTGTTGATATACATGTCATGGGCGGCCAGGTAGCCGGGCCCCTTGGGCAGGATCTCGCGGCGGGCGATGCCCATGGGCACGGTCCACGGCGGGTTGGCCACGACCGAAGCGAAGGGTTTTTCCAGGCTGGGCGTCTGGTTTTCGTTCGAGCCGACGACGACGCGGTTGGAGTGAACCGGCTTGCCGTCCTTCCAATAGACCATGATGGCGGCGGCGGTGTTGACCTCGATCCGCTCGGGATTGAGGTCGCGCTTGAGCCAGCGGCGGCGCTCCAGGTTGAGGGCGATCTGACGGGCGCGGTCCTCGGCAGAGGCGCCGAGCGAGCGCTGGGTGCCGGCGCCGATACGGCCGTCTGCGCCCAGGCCGTGGCGGGTCTGGAAGCTGCGAACCGCCTGCTCAAGTTCCGAGCCGTAGGTCAGGTTGCCCTTCAGGCGTTCGCCGGCGGCGGCGCTGAGGTCGCCCTCGGCCACCAGGCGGGCGATCAGGGCCGGGATGCGGTTGTCGCTGGTCCCCGGCTCGATGGTGCCGCCCTGACGGAAGGCGGGCCAGCCTCCGGCGCGGGTGATGCGGCGATAGCGGGCGTAGCCGGCCGACAGGTTGGTGTAGCCGATGTCGGTGGGAGCCAGGCCGTCGAACCACTGGCTCAGCTGGTTGGCGGTGATCGCCTGGGTCAGGCCGGTCGGGATGTCGACGCTGTTCTTCTGCATCTCCCACAGGTCCTCGACCGTCTCGGGACGGACGCGGCCCTCGGCCAGGACGCGGGCGTAGGTCACGGCGGCGGCGGTGGTGCGGATCTCGGCCGAGCCCGGATCGGCGGCCAGACCGACGAAGTCGAAGAAGTCCCCGACGGGCAGGGCGTGGCGCTCGGCCCCGGCGGCGACTTCCTGCAGCACGCGCAGGCGGTCGGCGGTCCAGATCGGCCTGCCGCCGGTCAGTTGATAGACGGCGCGCACATCCGCCTGAACGGCCTGCGGCAGACGCGAGGCCTGGGCGTCGAAGCCGGCGATGAAGACCTGGGGGTCGACCGGCCGGTTTTGCGCCAGGGCGGTCGAGGCCGCGCCAAGGGTCAGGGTCGTCGTCGCGACGCCAAAGCCCAGTTCCCGTCGGTTCATATGCAAACGCTCGTAAGGCCGATCCGGCGCCAGACCCGTCGTCTGCGCCCCGAAGGATCGAACGCCCCCATGTTATCGACGTTCCGGGCAAACAAAAAGCGCCGGCCCATCGGACCGGCGCTTCTGTGGCGACTATGTCGCAGCCTGTAGGGCTTACTTCTTGATGAAGCCGCCGAACTTGTTGTTGAAGCGCGACACGCGGCCGCCGCGGTCCAGCATCTGGGCGTTGCCGCCGGTCCAGGCGGGGTGGGTCGACGGGTCGATGTCGAGGGCCAGCGAGGCGCCTTCCTTGCCGTAGGTCGAACGGGTCTGGAAGGTGCTGCCGTCAGTCATCACAACCGTGATGAAGTGGTAGTCGGGGTGCGTGTCCGCTTTCATCGATCTGATCCGTCTCTGCGCGTCGACGATGCCGACCGTCAGTGCGCGTAAATAGAGAAACCCGCCGAGGCTAGACGGCGGGAATGAGCGGCGGCGTTTACACCGGGGGGCGTTCCGGGGCAAGAGCGCGGATATGACCCAAGTTTCCACGCCTTCCGCTTCCCCAGAGGCCAGTTCAGCGGCGAGGGGCCGCCCTGGCGCCGGCGCCCTGTTGGTTGAACAGATGGATGAGGCGGGCGGCAAGCGCGCCAAGACCCGCAACATCAAGCCCTTGGCCCGTTTGCTGCCCTTCATGATGCGGCACCGGCTGGACGCGGGGATCGCGGGTCTGTGGCTGGTCTTTTCGACGGCGGCGTCCCTGGGGCTGACGGCGACGGCGCGGGGCGCCATCGACAACGGCTTCGAGAACGGCGGCCGCGACATCAACACCTGGTTCCTGATTCTGGGCGCCAACGCCCTGATTCTGGGGCTGGCGACGGCCTTCCGCTATTTCTACGTGACCAAGACCGGCGAGCGGGTCATCGCCGACCTGCGCACGGCCCTGTTCCAGCGCATCCTGACGCTGGACCCGGTCTTCTTCGCCCATATGCGGACCGGGGAGGTGCTGTCGCGCCTGACGACCGACATCCAGTTGGTCGACACCTTGCTGACCACCTCGGTCAGCTATGCCCTGCGCAACTTCTTCACCCTGATCGGCGGGGTGATCCTGCTGTTCTTCGTCAGCCCCAAGCTGACCGGCTTCGTGCTGCTGATCGTGCCGATCCTGATCGTGCCGCTGTTCATCTTTGGCCGTCAGGTGCGCAAGCTGACGGTCAAGTCGCAGGACACCTTCGCCAACGCCGTGGGCTTCGCCGGCGAGAGCGTGGACGCCATCGAGACGGTCCAGGCCTTTGGTCGTGAGAAGAGCGCCATCGGTCGTTTCAGCGCGGCGGTGGAGGAGGCCTTCGGCGTCTCCCTGGTCCGCATGCGGGCGCGGGCGGTGATGACGGCCATGATCATCGTGGTCATGTTCGGGGGCGTGACCCTGGTGCTGTGGCTGGGGGCGCAGGACGTGATCGCCGGGACCATGACGCCGGGGGCCTTGCTGCAGTTCGTTCTGTTGTCGGTCTTCGCCGCCGGCGCCGTGGGCGCGCTCGGCGAAAGCTGGGGCGACGTGCAGAAGGCCGCGGGGGCCATGGAGCGGATCGACGAGCTGATGCGGGCCGTGCCCGCCATCGCCCCGCCCGCGAACCCTGTGGCCCTGCCGCAGCCGCCGCGCGGCGAGGTGTCGATGTCGGCGGTGGACTTCGCCTATCCGGGCCGTCCCGACCTGCCGGCGCTGAAGGGCTTCAGCCTGACCGTGCGTCCGGGCGAGACCGTGGCTCTGGTCGGGCCGTCGGGGGCGGGCAAGTCGACCGTCTTCCGTCTGTTGCTGCGCTTCTATGATCCGCAATCGGGTCTGGTGTCGGTGGACGGCGTGGACGTTCGCGCCGCCGATCCGATCGCGGTGCGTGAGCGCTTCGCCTGGGTGTCGCAGGAGGCGCCCCTGTTCTCGGGCTCGGCGCTGGAGAACATCCGCTTCGGCCGCGAGGCCGCGACCCTGGCCGAGGCCCGCGCCGTCGCCGACGAGGCCCAGGCGCTGGGCTTCATCGAGGCCCTGCCGCAGGGCTTCGACACGCCGCTGGGTGAGCGCGGCAAGAGCCTGTCGGGCGGTCAACGCCAGCGTTTGGCGATTGCGCGGGCTCTGGTGCGCGAGGCCCCGATCCTGCTGCTGGACGAGGCGACGAGCGCCCTGGACGCCGAGAACGAGCGTCTGGTGCAGGCGGCGCTGGATCAGGCCATGGAGGCGCGCACGACCCTGGTCATCGCCCACCGTCTGGCGACGGTTCTGCGCGCCGACCGCATCGTCGTCATGGACGGTGGCCAGGTGGTCGAGGAGGGCACCCACGCCGAACTGACGGCCAAGGGCGGGCTCTATGCGCGACTAGCGGCCCTGCAGTTCCAGGGGACGTAGCGGCTTCTTTCCTCCTTGTCGCGAAGCGATGGGGAGGTGGATCGGATGCGATAGCAGACGAGACGGAGGGGGCGACTCGACCGAAGACGTTTGCGTCGCCCCCTCCACCGCTGCGCGGTCCCCCTCCCCATGGAATGGGGAGGAAAGAGCGGGGGCGATTGCACTGTGCTTCGAAAAAAAACAGTGCAATTGGTGCAATATTCGCCGGGTGAGCGACGATCCTTCCCTGCGGAGCGGGGGAGGATCGAGGGGCGCTTGCGGCTGCGACGATGTCAAAGAACGCGAGCATGATAACGCGGTCTGGGGCGGCGCCATGCGTTGCGCGTCGGCGCGTTGGAAAAGGCTTTGAGATCAAGGCGCGAGGCAGCGACGTTGTGATGGCTGGCCGCGTGATCGTTACCCTCTCCCGTTGGGAGAGGGATGTCTTAGCGCGCCGCGACCGCGACGCCCGGAAAGTCGCTGAACACGGCGTCGACGCCGAGGGCGTAGAAAGCCTTGAGATAGGCGGTCAGGTCGCCGTGGGCGGCGGGGGCGTCGCCGTGACGGTGTTCCAGGGGAAGGAAGGCGTTTTCGGCGCGGAAGGTCCAGGCGACGACCTTGAGCCCGGCGGCGTGGGCGTCGGGGATCAGGGGCGTGGGGGACTGGCTGCGGGAAGCGCCGTCGCGCGGCAGGATCAGGCCGGTCTCGACACCGATGGCGTCCGCATAGGCGGCGACGGCGCTGAGGCCCTCAGGCGTGCTCATGGCGGCATAGGTCAGGTCGGGACGGTCGGCGGGGCCGCCCATGACGCTCATCAGTTGCAAGAGGGGGGCGTCGATGCGGGCCTTGAGCCGTTGCAGCGGGCCGACCTCGAAGCACTGGATCAGGATGGGGGCGTCGGCGGCGGTCAGGCCGTGGCGGTCGAGGGCGGCGACGAAGGCGTCTTCCATCGGCAGGCCGACGCCGGCGAAATAGGAGGGGTGTTTCAGTTCGGGGGCGACGCCGATGACCCGTCCGGTGCGGACGGTCTCCTGGCGGGCGATGGCCACGACCTCGTCAAAGGTGAGGATCGGCTCCTGACCGTCCCAGGCGGTGTTGGCGGGACGGAGCAGCGGCAGGCGTTCGCGCGCGCGCAGGGTCTGCAACTCGGCGAGGGTGAAGTCTTCGGTGAACCAGCCGGTGGTCTGGACGCCGTCGACGGTTTTAGTGGTCTTGCGGGCGGCGAAGGCGGGGCGGTCGGCCACGTCGGTCGTGTCGCCGATCTCGTTCTCGTGGCGGACGACGAACTGGCCGTCGCGGGTCATGACCAGATCCGGCTCGATGACATCCGCGCCCTGTTCGACGGCCAGTCGATAGGCCGAGGCCGTGTGCTCGGGCCGTTCGCCGGACGCGCCGCGATGGGCGATGACTTGGGGGGCGGACATGGCGTCAGGATGGGCTGGATCGCCCGCCGAGGGTAGGGGGCGGATAGGACAAAGGCGGCGGAGCCATCGCCCCGCCGCCTTCGCTCAGTGTCCCTGAAAAAGGAAGATCAGCCGGCGATCTCTTGCGGGTCGATCTTGTAGATGGTCGAGCAGTATTCGCACGTCGCGTGGATCATGCCGTAGTCCTCGACCATCTCGGCGCGGTCTTCGAGGGGGAAGGACTGCATCACCGTGACCAGCCGTTCCTTGGAGCAGCGGCAGACGGCGGCCAGGGACCGGGCGCCTTCCAGCCGCACGCCGTCCTCGTGGAAGAGGCGATACAGCAGGGTCTCGGCGCTGATGGTCGGGTCGATCAGTTCGTCGTCGCCCAGGGTGTGGAACAGGGCGCGGGTGCGTTCCCACACCTCCTCGGTCGAGCCGCGCGCGCTGTCGCCGGCGATGACCTGAATCATCGCCCCGCCCGCGCGCCACGAGGTTCCGGCCTCGGTGGTCACTTCGCCCACGGCCAGGCGGACCTTGGTCGGCACCTGCTCGGACTGGGTGAAGTAGTGTTCGGCGCACAGCGACAGGCTGTCGCCCTCGATCGGGGTGATGCCCTGGGTGCGTTCGAAATCCTCGCCCCGGTCGATGGTCATGATGAAGACGCCCTGGCCCAGCAGGGCCTGCGCGCCGGGGCGTGCAGCGCCTCCAGAGGCCTGGGCGACCTCTTCGGGATCAAAGCGGCAGAAGCCGCGCAGCGTGCCGGCGGTGTCGTAGTCGGCCACGACATAGCGCACCGGGCCGTCGCCCTGGGCCTGAACGATCAGGCGGCCCTCGAACTTCAGCGCCGAGCCGACGATGGCGGCCAGGACGCAGGCCTCGCCCAGCAGGGCGGCGACGGGCTCGGGATAGTCGTGGGCCGACAGAATCTTGTTTACCGCCTCGCCCAGCCGCACCAGGCGGCCGCGCACGGGCCAGCCTTCGATCTGGAAGGCGGCGGCGAAATCGTCGGCGTGAGCCTTGATGGTCTGTGCGGCGGGCGCGTGATCGGTCACGGCGAAGATCCTGAAAAAGGCGAAACTGTCTGGAAGCGGCGCAACATAGGGAGGCGACCCGCCCTTGGTAAGGGGGAGGGGCCGATCCGCCGACGAGGCTTGCAGCTTGACCGTTTACGGCGGAACCTCTTTCGGCGCGGTTCGCTCCTGTCCTGACGACAGTTTTCGACAAGAAGAGGTTTGATTGCCCATGGTTCGACAGTTCAACGCCGTGGACGAGGTCCGCAAACATCCAGGCATCACCGCCGGCGTGGTCGCCGTCCTGGCGGGCGTAGGGATTGCCGCCCTGTTGCTGATGCAGCGTTCAGGCCCGACCCGCTATGAGCGGCTGCGTGAGCGGGTCGATCCGCGCGGCTGGTTCGATGCGGAGGCCCTGCGCCATCGGTTCGATGACATCGCGCGCGGCGTGCGGCACGGCGCCGACGACCTGACCCACCGCGCCGCCGACCTGGGCGGCTACGCCGGCGAGCGCGCCGGGCACCTCGGCCAGGACGCGCGGGCCAAGGCCGAGCACTGGCTGCACCATTCGGGCAAGAAGACGCGCAAGCCCATGAAGCGCTACGCACGGCAGGCGCGGCGCTATGCCGAGGACGCGGGCGATTTCGCGCGTGACCACGCCAGGGAGGGCGGGGCCCTGCTGGCGGTCGCCACCATCGCCGCCGCCATCGGCGCTGCGGCGCTGGAAAGCCGTCGCAAGAGCCAGGGATCAGGCGGTTTCGGCAAATTGTGACGGTTTTGGAAAATTCATGCGGAAAGGGGGGCTTCGGCCCCCCTTTTTATTGCTGCAAGTGCGAAGGTGGGCTAGGTGCGGCGCATGACTTCGCCCGTCTTCATCTTCGACTTCGATTCCACCCTGGTGCGCATCGAGACGCTTGAAGCGCTCGCTGACATCGCCCTGTCCGACGCGCCTGATGCGGCGGCGAAAAAGGCCGAGATCGCGTCCCTGACCGATCAGGCCATGACGGGGCAGGTGGACTTCGGCACGGCCCTGCGTCGTCGGCTGGAACTGCTGGCCTTGAACCGCAGTCACGTCGAGGCGCTGAGCGACCGTATTCTGGACGAGGCCAGCGCCTCGATCCGCCGCAACGTGGACTTCTTCGAGCGTCACGCCGAGCGGGTCTATATCCTGTCCGGCGGTTTCCGCGAGGTGATCGCGCCCCTGGCCGCGCGGCTGGGGATCGCCGCCGATCATGTCTTGGCCAACGACCTGATCTATGACGCCGAGGGCCTGGTGACGGGCGTGGACGACGCCAACCCCCTGTCGCGCGACAACGGCAAGCCCGAGGTCATCAATGCCCTGAAACTGGCCGGACCCGTGGTCATGGTCGGCGACGGCTGGACCGACGCCGAGGTCAAGCTGGCCGGCGCCGCCGACCGCTTCTACGCCTTCACCGAGGTCGTCAGCCGGGCCAAGGTGATCGAGGTCGCCGACGCCGTCGCCGCTTCGCTGGACGAGGTCCTGTTCGCCGAGGGCGTGTCGGGCCGCTGGTCTTACCCGCGCAACCGCATCAAGATGCTGCTGCTGGAGAACATCCACCCCGCCGCCGTCGAACGGCTGGAGGAGGCGGGCTACTCCGTCGAGACGATGAAGGGCGCGCTGGACGAGGACGACCTGATCGAGGCCATCAAGGGCGTGCATGTTCTGGGCATCCGCTCCAAGACCAATGTCAGCGCGCGCGTGCTGGAGCACGCCGACCGTCTGCTGGCCGTCGCCGCCTTCTGCATCGGCACCAACCAGATCGACCTGGACGCAGCGGCGGCGCACGGCGTGGCCGTGTTCAACGCCCCCTATTCCAACACCCGCTCGGTGGTCGAGTTGGCCATCGGGCTGACCATCGTCCTGATGCGCGACGTGGCCGACAAGTCGGCGGCCATGCACCAGGGTCAGTGGAACAAGTCGGCCACCGGCTCGCGTGAGCTGCGCGGCAAGACCCTGGGCATCGTCGGATACGGCGCCATCGGCTCGCAGCTGTCGGTGCTGGCCGAGGGGCTGGGGATGCGCGTCATCTTCCATGACCTGTCGGAGCGGCTGGCCCTGGGCAACGCCCGGCGGATGCGTTCGCTGGACGCCCTGCTGGCCGAGGCCGACGTGGTCAGCCTGCATGTCGACGGGCGCAAGGAAAACGCCGACGTCATCGGCGCGGCCCAGTTCGCGAAGATGAAGCCGGGCGTCCTGTTCCTGAACCTGTCGCGCGGGCACGTTGTCGATGTCGACGCCCTGGCCGAGGCGGTGAAGTCGGGCCGGGTCGCCGGCGCGGCGGTCGATGTCTTCCCCGAGGAGCCGCGCACCAACGCCGACCCCTTCGACAGCCCTCTGCGCGGACTGAAGAACGTCATCCTGTCGCCCCACATCGGCGGCTCGACCGAGGAGGCGCAGGAAGCCATAGCCGAGTTCGCGGCCGAGCGGCTGCTGGGCTATCTGAACCGGGGCGACACCACCTTCTGCGTCAACCTGCCGAACGTGCAGTTGGCCGAGGTGTCGCGCGCCCACCGTCTGCTGCACATCCACAGGAACCAGCCGGGCGTTCTGGCCGAATTGAACCGCGCCCTGTCGGCGGCAGGCTTCAACATCCTGGGCCAGCATCTGAAGACGGACGAGCGCACCGGCTACGTCATCACCGACGTGGATCGCGACTATGATCCCGAGGTGCTGAAGGTCCTGCGTGACCTGCCGGGCACGGTCCGCTTCCGAATGCTTCACTGAACGACGTTCACCTTCCCTAGGGGCATCTTGCGTTCGCGGCGAAGCAGCGCATCCTCTCCATAACGACCGCGCACTGACGGTCGAGGGAGGAACACCGATGTCTCGTCTTCTTCGCGGAGCCGCCTTGGCGGCGCTGACCCTGGCTGCCGTGTCAACCGCCGGCGCCGCCGGGGCCCAAAGCTACAACCGTCTGGTCGTGTTCGGCGACAGTCTGTCCGACAACGGCAACCTCTACGCCGCGACGGGCAATACGACGCCGACCTCGCCGCCCTATTATCAGGGTCGCTTCTCGAACGGGCCGGTGTTTACCGAACTGCTGGGCTTCAACGCCGGGCGTTACGCCGCCGGCGCGCCGGTGACGGGCAGCATCAATCTGGCCTTTGGCGGCGCGCGCACCGACAGCCAGGCCTCGCCGCCGGGCATGCGCAATCAACTGCTGGCCTATACGGGCGCGGGCGGCAAGTTCGGCGCGGGGGATCTGGTCAGCATCCTGGGCGGGGCCAACAACATCTTCCAGGCCGTTCCGGCGGCGGGCGCATCCGCCAACCCGCAGGGCGCCATCGCCCCGGTGGCTCAGAGCGCCGCCGCGGACGTCAACTTCATCGTCAACAGCGTGGCCTCGGCCGGGGCGGGGACGATCCTGGTGACGAACCTGCCGCGTCTGGGCACGACGCCGCAGTTCAATCAGGGGCCTGGCCTGCCGGCCAAGCCTCTGGCCGACTATGCCGGCACCACGTTCAACACGGCCTTGCAGACGGGGCTGATGACGGTGGCGGCGAACCAGGCCAACAGCAACATCATCCTGATGGATCTCTACAAGATCAGCGACACCCTGACGGCCAGCCCGGATCGCTTCGGTCTGACCAACGCCAAGGACGCCTGTTTCAACGGCGCGACCGTCTGCGCCAATCCCGACGGCTACCTCTACTGGGACGGCGTGCACCCGACGGCGGCGGGGCACCGGCTGATCGCGCGCCTGGCCAACGACTATCTCTACTACGGCGATCTGGGCTCGCAGACGGCGGTCCTGGGCGAGACGGCCTGGCGGCACCGCGAGGATGCGCTGGACGGTTCGACCGCCAGCCTGTCGGGGCGCGACGCCTGGACGGCGGGGACCGCGATCTCGGTTTCGGCCCTGGCCGACCGGACCGAGACGGACGCGCGCGGCGCCATCGGCGAGGCGACCTCCAACGGCTATGGCGTTCGCATCGCCCTGGAGTCCGGCACCGAGACGATGAAGTTCGGCCTGGCCGGCAGCTATCGCAACGCCGACGTGGACGCAGGCAGCCTGAACGTCGATCTCGACACCTTCGGCCTCGACCTCTACGGCGGCTGGCGCTCGGGCGACATCTTCGTCAACGCGGCGGCGGGCGTGGCTCAGGACGACTTCAATGACATCAGCCGTCTGACCTCGCTGGCCCCCGTCGTCCACACAGGTTCAACGCGGGGCGTTTCGACCGGCGCGCGTCTGCAGGGCGGGATGTGGTTCGACATGGGCGGAATCGCCCTGTCGCCGCGCGCCGCTGTGGCCTGGATCAACAGCGACGTGGACGGCTTCATGGAGCAGGGCGTCGCGGCCCAGTACGCCTATCAGGACCGCTCGGTGCAAGGCACGACCGCTGAGATCGCCCTGCGCGCCGAGGGCGGCGTCGACCGCTTCCGCTTCTTCGCCGAGGGCGGCTATCGCGACAGCCTCAGCGACGACAGCGACGCCGTGCGCACCGGCATCGCCGGTAATCCCGCCAAGATCCTGGCGCGCGAGGTCGATCAGCCCTGGGGCGGTCAGTTCCTGGCCTCGGCGGGGATCGAAGGCACGGTGATGGACCGCCTGAAGGTCTCGATCGGCTACAAGGGCCGCTTCGGCGATCAGGCCAACAGCCATATGGGCGGGGTGCAGCTGACCCTGCCGCTGTAAGGCGAAAGCAACCGAAGAGGGGCCGCGCGGTCGAGGACCGCGCGGCCCCTTTGCGTTTGGGTTCCACGATGCGACGCCGTGTCGCCCCCGAGGCGCCCCATTCAGGTCCCGGTGTGATGCCAGAAAAGGACAACCCCGGCCGTCGGCGACTGTTTTCTCCGCCATCCGCGCATCGCGCGAGCACGACGGCCCTCCCGCTTGAAAGAGCGCCAGGAGCTGTTGTTTCGTATGCGTTTTCTTCCCCCGGCCGCCCGGCCGTTCGTGCTTCATGTCGGTCAGATCACCCTGCTGGCCGGCGCTGCTGTTCTGGCCATGGCCGCCGCGCCGCTGAACGGCGCCAATCCCGCCCCGGACAAGGTCGAGGATCTGTCGGCCCCCGCCGCTCCGCCGGTGACGGCGGTGGCCAAGCCCGCCGGTCCCCTGATGCGCAAGGTCGTGTTCGAAGCCCCGGTGAAGGGCTATCGGATCAACTCGGCCTTTGGTCTGCGCAAGCTGGCCATCGAGGCCAAGGCCCGCGCCCACAAGGGCGTGGACATCGCCGCGCCCAAGGGCGCCAGCGTCTATTCGACCGCCGAGGGCAAGGTGGTTCGCGCCGGTTTCCAGGCCGGCGGCTATGGCAACTTCATCGAGGTCCAGCATCCGAACGGGATGAGCAGCGTCTATGGCCACCTCAGCCGTATCGATGTCCACACCGGCCAGTCGGTAGCCACGGGCGAGCGCATCGGCCTGGTCGGCTCGACCGGCTATTCGACCGGCCCGCACCTGCATTTCGAGGTGCGCCGCAACGGCGGTCAGGTGAACCCGACCAAGGTCGTGGGCCAGAGTTTCGACGTGAAAGTCACGGCGCCCAAGGTCTAGGACGCGCCGCGTCGGGGTCTGCGGCAATGATGACCGTTCCGTAATGTAAAATGCCCTTTCCATCCCCCGTCTCTGACCGTTAGGATTCGGCTCTGACGGTTGGAGGATAGGGCATGGCGGCAGCGCTGACGCTGGATGGGATCAGCAAGAGATACGGCGGCTTTCAGGCCGTGTCCGACCTGAGCTTCGAGGTCGAGAAGGGCACGATCTGCGGCTTCCTGGGCCCGAATGGCGCGGGCAAGACCTCGACCCTGCGCATGATTCTGGGGCTGCAGCCCGCCACCTCGGGCCGGATCGATATCCTGGGCGCCGACGACGGGCGCAAGGTGCGCGACCGGATCGGTTTCCTTCCCGAAGAGCGCGGCCTCTACAAGAAGATGACGCCGGTGGACGCCATCGCCTTCTTCGGCGGGCTAAAAGGGCTGCCCGTGGCCGAAGGCCGCAAGCGCGCCCGCGAGATGCTGGAGCAGATGGGCCTGGGCGACGCCCAGAAGAAGAAGATGAAGGAGCTGTCCAAGGGGATGGCTCAGAAGGTCCAGTTGATCGCATCGGTCGTGCATCGGCCTGAGTTCGTGATCCTGGACGAGCCGTTTTCCGGCCTCGACCCGATGAACCAGCAGGGGCTGGAGGCCATGATCCGGGCGCTGGCCGCCGACGGCGCGACGGTCCTGTTCTCGACCCACGTCATGCAGCACGCCGAACGCCTGTGCGACAAGGTCGTGCTGCTGGCGCGCGGCAGGAAGGCCTTTGAAGGCACGGTGGACCAGGCGAGGGCGACCTCGCCGCGCTTCCTGGAACTGGAGGGGGCGCTGGATGTCGCCGCCGTTTCGGCCCTGCCGGGGGTGTCGGGCGTCGAGGTGCTGAACGACCACGACGGGGCGCGCACCCTTCGGGCCGGTCTGGCCCAGGGGGCAGGGGGGCAGGAGGCGCTGAAGTCGGCCTTCCTGACTGGGCTGGACGTGCGCCGGTTCCAGATCAAGGAGCCGACCCTGCACGACGCCTTCATCGCCCTGACCGGCGATCACCCGGACGAGGACCAGAGCGTCGCCAGAGACGCCGCCCACGATGGGCTCAAGGCGGAGGCCGCCCGATGAACCGCACCCTTCTGATCGCGCGCCGTGAATACATGGCCTACGCCAAGACCGTCGGCTTCTGGCTGTCGCTGTTGGCCTTCCCCCTGTTCGGGGCGCTGGGCGGGGCCATTCCCATTCTGATGAGCCATGCTGAGCCGACGCGCTCGGTGGCCCTGGTCGACGAGGCGCCGACCGGCTCCGGCCTGGCGGCCGCCGTGCGGCAGTCGCTGGAGAACGAGCAGGCGAAGGGCGACATCAACGCTCTGCGCATGGCCGCCATCCCTGAGGCGGGCGTGGCGGGCGGCGACCGGGTGCGCCAGATCGCCGAGACGCAGGGCTATGAGGCCGGGGTTGCCGCCCTTAAGCGTGAAGCGCCCCGCGCCGGGGCCGGCTTCACCGCGCCGAAGCCCAGCCTGACCCTGGCGGCCCCGCCCGCCGAGATCGTCGCCGCCGTGCCGGGCGAGGCCCGCGACGCCCTGGCGCGCCGCTACCTCAGCGATGAGGCGCCGGACGGCCGGAAACTGAGCGCCGTCGTCTTCCTGACGGAGACCGAAGGCCAGCCCGGCGCTCGCGTCTGGACCGCCCGCGCCACCGACGACGCGGTCGAGAACGCCGTCCGCGACGCTCTGAAGGACGTCAACCGCCGTCAGGTCTTCGCCGCCAGCGGCATCGACCCCGCCGTGGTGGCCCAGACCGATCGCTTCCGTCCCGAGCTGGCTGTCTTCTCGCCCAAGGCGGCGTCGGGCGGCGAGGTGTCGTTCCGTGACAAGCTGCCGACCGTGGTCGGCCTAGCGGTCGGCTTCATCCTGTGGTCGCTGATCATCACCGGCGCCTCGATCCTGCTGAACAGCGTCATGGAGGAGAAGTCGAACAAGATCCTGGAGGTGCTGCTGTCCTCGGCCTCGGCGACCGAGATCCTGACCGGCAAGGTGCTGGGCGTGGCCCTGCTGACGCTGACGGTGCTGGTCGCTTGGGGCGGGCTGGGGGGAATCGGCCTGATCGCCGCCGCCCCGGATATGGCGGGCGACATCGGCTCGGTGCTGATGAGCAATGGGCTGCTGATCTATTTCCTGCTGTTCATGGTCGGCGGCTATCTGATGTACGCCGTCCTGTTCGCGGCCATCGGCGCCTTCTGCGAGACGCCGCGCGACGCCCAGACCCTGATGGGGCCGATCATGATGGTGCTGTTCGTGCCGCTGATCGTCATGCAGATGGCCATCCGCACGCCCGACGCCACGGTGGTCAAGGTGATGAGCCTGATCCCGCCCTTCACCCCCTTCGTCATGGCGGCGCGCGCGCCCAGCGGTCCGCCTCTGATCGAGATCATCGGCGCCCTGATCGGGATGTTCCTGTTCGCCGCCCTGATGGTCTGGGTTGCGGGCCGCGCCTTCCGCGCCGGCGCCCTGTCGGACGTGAAGCTGAACTGGAAGAGCTTCCTCGGCGCGGTGCGCGGGGGAAGCTGAGGCGTGTGAAACCTTCTCCCCTTGAGGGGGAAGGGGACCTGTCAGGGTCGGATGAGGGGGCGCAGCCTTCAGAAGGTTCGCAAATCGGGCGTGGCGATCTTCGGCGAGCAGGTGGCGCTCACACCCCTCATCCGAGCNNCCCTCAAGGGGAGAAGGATTTTTAGGGAGACAAAGAAAAGGCCCGCTCCGGTTTCCCGGGGCGGGCCTTGATCTTTTCAGCCTGGGCTGGGGCGGTATTACCGGCCGCCGGCGCCCGGAACGCGCGGCTTCGGAGCCGGCAGCAGGCCTTCGCGCTGGGCGCGCTTGCGAGCCAGCTTGCGGGCGCGACGGACAGCTTCAGCCTTTTGACGGGCGCGCTTTTCCGAAGGCTTTTCGAAGTGCACGTGGCGCTTCATTTCACGGAAGCTGCCTTCACGTTGCATCTTCTTTTTCAGGGCCTTGAGCGCCTGATCGACGTTGTTGTCGCGAACGAAAATCTGAACCAGGGTTATCTCTCCTTTGGCCGCCCGCCGCGTCCTTTCGAAGGGAGACGGGCAGACAAAATAAAAATCTCGACCGAAAGAACTAAGGCTCTCGGATGAAGGCGCGCTGATACACGACCAGTCGGGGCCTGTCCAGATCGACACAGGCAATCGTGATGGGTCGAAATGCCGGAAGGACAGGACTATCTTGGGGATATGACCGAAGCCGCCCCCGCCGATCCCAAACCCGCCCCGCCCAAGGACGACTGGGCTGTCCGTATGGAGCAGGCGGTGCTGGACGCCGCTATAGAACGCGCGCCCGCGCTAGGCTGGAACAGCCGTCTGGTGCGTGCGGCGTGCGAGGCCAACGGCCTGTCGCTGGGCGACGAGGAACTGCTGTTGCCGAAC
>NZ_JACARP010000297.1:0-300 GCF_013386595.1 Brevundimonas sp. P7753
ACACACGAGCTGGCCATCCACAAGCGCTGGAAGTTCGGCAAGCGCAGCGAGCAACTGACATCTGAACAGGCGAGTCTGCTGGACGAAGCCATTGACGCAGACCTCGAGGCGAGTGAGACCGAACTGGAAGCGCTCCTGCCGTCGTCCAAATCTGAAGCCAAGAGCAAGCCCAAGCGCCAGGCATTGCCGCCGCAGTTGCCGCGCACCGACATCCACCACGAGCCGGACGCAGAGACCTGCACCTGTGGGTGTGCGCTCAAGCGCATTGGCGAAGACATCAGCGAGAAGCTGGACTACTGT
>NZ_JACARP010000045.1:0-71587 GCF_013386595.1 Brevundimonas sp. P7753
CCCGCCGCGCCCAGCGCCGCCGTGGCCGACACGCCCAGCACGCCCGGATCGGCCAGCGGGTTCCTCAGCAGGCCTTGCAGCACCGCCCCCGCCAGCCCCAGGGCCGCCCCGACCATCAGGGCGCAGACCGCGCGCGGCGCCCGCACCTGCCACAGCACCTCGCCCGGCCCCGACGCCGGATCGGCCAGGGCCTGCCCATACTGGGTCGCCGACAGGGCCGTCTCGCCGAACAGCACCGCCCCGACAAGGGCCAGCAGGATGGCCGCCGCCAGTCCGAGGTTCAGGCTCAAATGTCTGTTCATCGCGCAGCCTCCGCCAGCAGGGCCGCCGCGTCCGCCGCGAACCAGGCGGGGCAACTCAAGGTCGCGGCCGGCAGGTCCGCCACCGTCCGCCCCTGCGCGGCGCGCGCCACCACGGGATGCCGCCCCGGCCCGCGCCAGTCCGCCCGCCATTGCTGGAAGAACCCGCGCACGAACAAGGCCGGCGGGCTCAGCGCGATCTTCTCGATCCCCAGCGGCTGATAGCCCGGCCCGCTCACGCCGTTGCGGAACCCCGCCGCCTTCAGAATGGAATCGATCAGCGACCCGGACCCGGTCGTATAGCCGCCCGGCGTGACATAGACGGCCTCGCGTCCGCGCCCCGCGCCTGCCGCCTGGGCCAGCCGCCGGTCCATTTGGGCGATCAGGGCCGCGCCTCGCGTCTCCTGGCCCAGCCCCCGCGAAACGGACCTCAGGTTTTCGCGGACGCCGTCCATGTCGGTGGCGTCACTGATGGCCAGCACCCGCGTCCCGCGCTTGTCCAAGGCCGCTAACAGGCGCGGCTCCCCGCCCCAGTAGCGGACCACGACGTCTGGCTGGAACCCGATGGCCGCCTCCAGCGTCGGGCGAACCCGAGGCCGACCCCGCGCCGCGTCTCGCATCCAGGAATCCGGGTCGTCCGCCCGCGACGACAGGGCCAGTTCGGCCTCGGGCGCTAGGGCGAGAACATACTGGTCGGCGCACTGATCCAGCGACAGCACCCGCAACGGCCGCGCCTCGGCCGCAGCCGGCGTCAGAACCATAAGAGCCGCCAAGGCCCCGAGAACCGCCCTCACGGCCTGAGCAGGCCCGCGAACAGGGCGTCCAGCATCGTCCGGGTCAGATCGTCACGATCCGCCCATTCGAAATAGGGCTTGGTGATCCGGAGCGAGACAATGCCGTGGCCCGACGCCCAGATGACCTGGGCAATGGTCGCGGGATCGCCCTGCATCCGACCAGCCGCCACCGCCTCTTCGACGACGGCGACAAAGGCCCGGAACAGCTCGGCGCCCGTCTCCTGCGCCACCGACTGCGCGCCCTCGCGCGCCTCGACGGGCCGGGTCAGATAGGTCAGCCGATAGGCGTTGGGGTTCTCGAAGCCGAACTTGATATAGGCCTCGATCATTCGCCGCAGCCGCGCCTCGGGCGGCTCATCCTCGGCCAGAATCTGCTGGTGAGACGCGATCAGCGCCTCAAAGGTCCCACGGCAGATTTCATGCAGCATCTCGCTCTTGTCGGCGAAATGCATATAGAGCGCCGTCGACGACAGACCGACCTCATCGGCGATCTTGCGGATCGTCGCGCCTTCATAGCCATGCTCGACGAAGATGCGCTCCGCCGCCGCCAGAATCTCGGCGCGCCGAACATGGCCCTCGCCCTTGGGCTTGCGGGCCGAACGTGGCGTGGGGGTCGAGTCGCCGGGCAATCCAGAACTCCATGACGGGACGCCCACTGCATAGCCGCAACCGCTGCGAATCACCAATCACTTGCCATTCGAATAACGAAGGTATTAGTAACGTCATTCTTAATATCGGTTAACTTTTTACGCTTCAGGGGGAAGGCCTGGAATGCACGGACGTTTCCCCGGGGGGCTGGGCGCCGTCAAATCGGCTGACGCTGCGAAGATCACAGCGACACCCGTGCAGTTGCTGGCGGCGGCGTCGCTCTGCGTCGCCTTGGCGGCTTCCATCATGGCTTGGCCTCGCGTCGGGTCCCTTCTGCTGCTGTTCGTGCAGGTCGGTTTTCTGGCCATTGTGGCATGGCGGCTTCTGACGGTGATCGTCAGTCTGCGTCACCGCGCGGCGCCCATTGCGGCGGCGTCCACTGCGGCCCCTCTGCCGCGCTACTCGATCGTGGTGGCGCTCTATGACGAAGCCGCCATACTGCCGCATCTGGTCGAGCGATTGGCCAACCTCGATTATCCGCCGGACCTTCTGGACGGCTATCTCGCGCTGGAAGCTCACGATCAGGCGACCATCAACGCCGCACGAGCCCTGGCCCTGCCAGACTGGCTTCATGTGCTGGTGGTCCCGCCCGGCGTGCCGACGACCAAACCACGAGCCCTGAACCACGCCCTGAGCGTCGCGCGTGGGGAACTGCTGACCGTCTATGACGCCGAAGACGATCCCGACCCGCTTCAACTCCGTGAAGCCGCCGCCCGTTTCGCGGTCGAGGACGGCGAACTGGTCTGCTTGCAGGCGCCGCTGCGCATCCGTCGTCTGCACAAGGGGCGCGACACCTCGCCCTTCCTGGATCGCCAGTTCGCTGCTGAATATGCGGCCCTGTTCGAGATCACCCTGCCGGCCATGGCGCGGATGGGACTGCCCTTCCCCTTGGGCGGCACCAGCAATCATTTCCGGGTTTCAGCCCTGCGCGCGCTTGGCGGATGGGACGCCTGGAACGTGACCGAGGACGCCGACCTGGGCTTTCGCATCTGGCGTCGCGGCTGGCGGCTGGGCGTGCTCGGCCGTCCCACCTATGAGACCCCGCCGGGCGACCTGGTCCACTGGCTGCCGCAACGCACCCGCTGGCTGAAGGGCTATATGCAGACCCTATTGGTTCATACCCGCTCCGCTTGGGGCATGGGCTGGCGGGGATGGACCGCGATGACCCTGACGCTCGGCGCGGGGCTGGCGTCGGCGGGCCTGCACGCCCTGTCCATCGCCTGGGTCGGCGCCTTCCTTCTGATGACGCTGATGACGGGCCAACTGCTCGCGACGCCCTGGCTTGGCCTGGGCGTTCTGTTGTGCGGCGCGTCGGCGGCCATCCTGACGACAGCCATCGGAGCGCGCCGCGCCGGAGCGCCCTTCAACCCATGGGATATGCTGGTCGCCCCCTTCTACTGGTCGCTGCTCAGCCTGGCCTTCGTCCATGCCTTCGTTCGCCTGATCGCGGAGCCTCATCGCTGGGACAAGACGGCCCATCGACCCGACATCGCCCGCGAAGAATCCGCACAGTTCCTTCAGCCCTTGGTCGCCGACGCTGGACGAGCAGCCGCCTGAGCGCCTATCAGCCGCAGATGGCTCCCGTTCTCTCTTCCACGCCCGAAACCCTCGTCACGCGAGGCTGGTCCGACTATGCGCTGCTGGACAGCGGTCATGGTCGCAAGCTGGAGCGTTACGGCCGCTACACCGTCGTCCGACCCGAGCCGCAGTGCTTCTGGGCGCCGCGCGATCCGGCGGCCTTCGAGCGCGCCACTGCTGTCTTCGATCCGCAGCAGGAAGAAGAGGACGCCGGTCGCTGGCGCTTTGACGCCCACGGCCCCGTCGACGCCTTCCCGCTGAAATGGCGCGACGTGCGCTTCACCGGCCGCTTCACCCCGTTCCGCCACCTGGCCTTCTTCCCCGAGCAGGCGGCCAACTGGGAGTGGATGGACGCCCGCGTTCGCACGCTGAGCCAGCCCAAGATCCTGAACCTGTTCGGCTACACCGGCGTCGCCAGCCTAGCCGCCGCAGCAGCGGGCGCGCACGTCACCCACGTCGACGCATCCAAGAAGTCCGTCGCCTACGCTCGCGAGAACGCAGAACAATCGGGCCTGTCCGACCACCCCATCCGCTGGATCGTCGAAGACGCCCGCAAGTTCGTCGCCCGCGAAGTGCGCCGTGGCTCGAAGTACGACGGCATCATCCTGGACCCGCCGAAGTACGGTCGCGGCGCCAACGGCGAGGTCTGGCGCCTGTTCGAGGACATGCCCGAGTTGCTGAAAGACTGCGCCGCGCTTCTGTCCGACGACGCCTCCTTCCTGCTGCTGAACGCCTATGCCGCCCGCATTTCCGGCCTGTCGCTGGCGCACGCCATGGCCGAGGCCACGCATGATCGCGGCGGACGCATCGACTGGGGCGAACTGGCCCTGTCGGAAGACGGCCCGAACGCCCGCGCCATCGGCCTCAGCTTCTTCGCCAGATGGAGCGCCTGATGTACGAGCGCGTCATCACCTCCCTGACCAACGACACGATCAAGTCGGTCCGCGCCCTGCACATGCGCAAGGAACGCGACCTGACCGGGCGCTTCCTGGCCGAGGGTCTGAAATTCATCGGCGAGGCTCTGGACCAAGGCCGCGCTCCGGTCATGCTGCTGGTCGGCGAAGAGGCCCGGCCACATCCCCTGCTGGACCGCGCCAAGGCCGAGACGATCAAGGCCGGCGGCCAGATCATCGTCGTCACCCACGCCATCCTCGAAAAGATCAGCCGTCGCGACAATCCCCAGACGGTGCTGGGCGTGTTCGAACAGGTCTATACACCGCTGGACGCCATCAAGCCGGACGCCAAGCCCTGCTGGGTGGCGCTGGAGCAGGTGCGTGATCCGGGCAACCTCGGCACCATCATCCGCACGGCGGATTCCGCCGGTTGCGGCGGCGTCATCCTGATCGGCGACTGCGTCGATCCCTTCTCGGTCGAGGCCGTGCGCGCCACCATGGGCTCGGTCTTCGCCGTCACCATCAGCAAGGCGTCGCGCGAGGAATTCCTGACTTGGCGCGCCCAGTGGCCGGGCAGCGTCATCGGCACCCGTCTGGACGCCCAACATGGCTATCGCGACAGCCCCGTGCGCCATCCGGCCCTGATCATGATGGGCAATGAACAGGCCGGTCTGACCGACGAAATGGCCGCCGCCTGCGACCTGAACGTCAAGATTCCCATGCGCGGCCGGGCCGACAGCCTGAACCTGGCGATCGCCACGGGCATCATGGTCTATGCCGTGACCGACGCGGCCTACGGCACGGACATCTAGACTATCAGGTTTCGCCTTCCGTCTTGATCCGGTTCATGCCCAACAGGGCCAGAATGGTCAGGACGGCGGCCACGGCCAGATAGGCCCCCACCGCCTGCAAACCGTAGCGCCCGGCCAGCCAGGTCGCCGCGAAGGGCGCCAGCGACGCGCCGAGAATCCCGGCCAGATTGAAGGTCATCGACGCCCCGGTATAACGCACCGCCGTCGGGAAGGGCCGCGCCAGGGCTGCGCCTAGCGGCCCATAGGTGCAGCCCATCAGGCTGAAACCGATGATGAAGAAGGCCACCACCCCCGCCAGCCCGCCGCCGCCAAACAGCGGGGCCAGAGCCAGGCCGAACAGAGCGATGGCGACCGACGTGACCAGCAGCGTCCTCCCCTGCCCCCAGCGATCCGCCGCCAGGGCCGACAGCGGAATGAACAGGCCGAAGAAGCAGACGCCCAGCAGCTGGATCGGCAGGAACTGTTCGCGGCTATAGCCCATCGCCGTCGTGCCCCAGCCCAGGGCGAAGACCGTCATCAGATAGAACAGGACGAAGGTCGCCAGACCGGCCAAGGTCCCGGTCAGCAAGGCGAACTTGTGCCGCGCCAGCAGGGTCAAGATCGGCGTCTCGACTCGCTCGGCCTTGTCGATGGCGGTCTTGAATTCCGGCGTCTCGGTGATGCGCAGCCGCACCCACAGGCCGACGATGACCAGCAGAGAACTGGCGATGAAGGGAATGCGCCAGCCCCAGGTCAGGAACTGCTCATTGCTCAGCGTCGCCGTCAGAATGATGAAGCTCAGGGTCGACAGGATGAAGCCAATCGGCGCGCCCAGTTGCGGGAACATGCCGAACCAGGCCTTCTTGCCCGGCGGCGCATTCTCGGTCGCCAGCAGCACCGCTCCACCCCATTCGCCGCCGAGCCCCAGGCCCTGCCCGAATCGGCAAAAGGCCAGCAGCAGGGGCGCGATCACGCCGACGGACTGGTAGGTCGGCAGCAGGCCGATGGCCACCGTGGACAGCCCCATGGTCATCAGGGCCGCGACCAGGGTCGCCTTGCGTCCCACCTTGTCGCCGAAATGCCCGAAGACGACTGCGCCGACCGGCCGCGCGAAGAAGGCGATGGAGAAGGTGGCGAAGGACGACAGCATGGCCGTCGTCGCATCCTCGCCGGGGAAGAACAGGGCCGGAAACACCAGCACCGCCGCCGTAGCGTAGATGTAGAAGTCAAAGAACTCGATCGTCGTGCCGATCAGGCTAGCGAACAGAATTCTCCGTTTGGAGGCGACAGGCGGTGAGAGTACAGCGTCGGCCACGCGAAATCCTTGCATTGATGCAAGGTCATTGCGGTGCGCCGCCAACCTCCGTCAAGCGGAGCCTCAGGTCCCGCGCGGTTTGACCCGGTTTGTAGGCGTGGCGTTGGCGGGGTCTTCCGGCCACGGGTGACGCGGATAGCGGCCCCGCATCTCGCTGCGCACCGCCGCCCAGGACCCGGTCCAGAACCCCGGCAGGTCCTTCGTTACCTGCACTGGCCGCCGCGCCGGCGACAGCAGGGACAGCGTCAGCGGAACCCGCCCGCCGCCGACCGTTGGATGGGTCTTGACCCCGAACAGCTCCTGCACCCGGATCTCGACGCGCGGCCCGCCCTCGGCGGCGTAATCGATGCTGGCCGAACCCAACGGCGTGGTCAGACGCGGCGGGGCCAGGTCGTCCAGCTTGCGCTGCAAGTCCCACGGGACCAGCCCGCGCAGCGCCTCGGCCAGCTTGCCGTCGCCGATGTCGCCCAGCGACCGCGCGCCATCCAACAGCGGCCACAGCCAGTCCTCACGTAGGGCCAGCAGACCTTCGTCCGATACATCTGGCCAGGTCGCATCCAGCCTATGAAGGAAGGCCAGCCGCGCCCGCAGCGCGCCCGCCTGCTCGCCCCAGTTCAGGGCCTTCAGCCCGCCCGCCTCGACTTCTGATTTCAGGGCAGCCGTCATGGTCGCCCGATCCGGCGCGCCGACGACCTTCTCGTCCAGGACCAAGGCGCCGATCCGGCGAATGCGACGGATCACCGGCTTGCCCGAGGGTTCACGCGCCAGTCGGTCCTCGACCTCGATCCGGTGGGCCAGATCGGTCTCCAGCGTCGCCGCGTCCAGCGCCGCCGCCAGACGAATGCGGTCGCGCGCGTCGCCGCCGCCGAGTTCCGCCACCGCCAGCCAAGGCTCGCGCGTCATATGTTCGGTTGGATCAAGGAAGGCCCCGCGCCCCGACGCCAGCAGCACCTCGCCCGGCTTGCCGCGCGCCCGCGCGATTCGCTCGGGGAAGGCCTCGGCCAGCAACAGGCCCGCGTCCGCCTCGCCGCCTTCCCCACCGCCCGCCGCCCGCGCCCACCGCTCGACCAGCTTCATGGCGTCCCGCGCCCGTGGCGAGCGATCCCGCTCCAGCCCCTTCAGCCGGTCATGCAGATCAACGGCGTTCCCGCCCAGCCCCGGCTCGCTCAGCACCGCCGCGATCTTCGCCCCGCCCAAGGCGTCGTCCTGATCCGAAGCCACGGCGACCATGTGCGCCAGTCGCGGCGGCAGGGGAATCCGCGTCAGCCGTCGCCCGTGCGGCGTCAGGTCGCCCTTCCCATCCAGCGCCCCCAGCCGGGTCAGCAGCTTCCGCGCCTCGGCCATAGCCCCGGCGGGCGGCGGGTCCAGCAGGGCCAGGCCCTCGACCGACTTCGCCCCCCAACGCGCCAGATCGAGCGCGAACCCGGTCAGGTCGGCTTCCTGAATTTCAGGCCGCTGATGCGCGACCAGCCCCCGCGTCTGCTCCTCGTCCCAAAGGCGGTAGCAGACGCCTGGCTCGACGCGACCGGCGCGGCCCCGCCTCTGTTCGGCCGACGACCGGCTGACCTTGACCGTCGCCAGCCGCGTCAGTCCGCTAGACGGCTCGAACCGCGGCACGCGCGACAGGCCGCCGTCGATCACCACCCGCACGCCTTCGATGGTCAGGCTGGTCTCGGCTACCGAGGTCGCCAGCACCACCTTGCGCCGTCCGGGCGGCGCCGGCTCGATGGCCCGGTCCTGCTCGCCCTTGTCCAGCGCGCCATAAAGGGCGACCACATCGACCGATGGGTCGCGCAACCGCTCGTTCAGACGCTGAACCGTGCGGTGGATCTCGCCCTGTCCCGGCAGGAACACCAGCACCGACCCCGTCTGCTCCCCCAGGGCCAGCATGACCGCCCGCGCCACGGCGTCCTCGAATCGCTCGGCGGCGTTGCGGCCCAGATAGAGGGTCTCGACCGGGAACATCCGCCCCTCGGCCTCGATCACCGGCGCGCCGTCGAGAAGTTTCGACACCCCCGCGATATCCAACGTGGCCGACATGACCAGCAGCCGCAGGTCGTCGCGCAGCACCGACTGGCTTTCGCGCGCCAGGGCCAGGCCCAGATCGGCGTCCAGACTGCGCTCGTGAAACTCGTCGAACAGGACCGCGCCGACGCCGTCCAGCCCCGGATCGTCGAGAATCATCCGAGTGAAGACGCCCTCGGTGATGACTTCGATCCGCGTCTCGGGCCCGATCCGACTCTGAAGACGGGTGCGATAGCCGACCGTGCCGCCCGCCTTCTGGCCCAGGGTCGCCGCCATCCGGTCCGCCGCCGCCCGCGCCGCCAGCCTGCGCGGCTCCAGCACCAGCACCTTCTGGTCGCCCAGCCACGGCTGATCCAGCAGGGCCAGAGGCACGACCGTAGTCTTGCCCGCCCCCGGCGGGGCGGCCAGCACGACCGCATGGGTCGCGGCCAAGGCCGCTTTCAGCGGTTCAAGTACGGCGTGAATCGGCAGCATCACATGGGCTCTAGCCGCAACGCCCCGGTTCACGAAAGCGTCGTCTCTGCTTCATCCAACCGAAACCGCGTTGCGCGCGGCCCTTCGGATGGTTAGCGTCCGCCCCCAAGAAGGCAGCCCGGGGAGGGCCTGCCGTGTACATCGATGGGGGCGCGACTACATGTCCGCAAACGGCGTAAAGCCAACCGGCAACCGACTTTTCCTTAGAAAGTCCATTGCCCAGATCCAGAAGGAAGCCGCCAAGAGCGAGCTGAAACGGACGCTGGGTCCAATCAATCTGATGAGCCTGGGCATCGGCGCCATCATCGGCGCCGGCATCTTCGTGCTGACGGGTCAGGTGGCCTCGGCCAACGCCGGTCCGGCCATCATGCTGTCCTTCGTGGTCGCGGGCATCGCCTGCGGTCTCGCCGGTCTCTGCTACGCGGAACTGGCCTCGACCATGCCAGTGTCCGGCTCGGCCTATACCTATGCCTACGGCACCCTCGGCGAGGTCTTCGCCTGGATCATGGGCTGGCTTCTGGTGCTGGAATACGGGGTCGCCGCCTCGACCGTGGCGGTCGGCTGGTCCGGCTATGTCGTGTCGATCCTCAGCGACTTCGGCATAAGTCAGCAGATATTCCCGTCCATACAGTACGCAGGCGGCGAAGGTCCCCAATGGGCCACGCCTCTGGTGCAACTGGTCCAGAACGCCGGCGCGACCTCCTTCCCGATGACGGGCACCTTCAACCTGGTGGCGGCCGTCGGCATCGCCGCCGTCTGTGGTCTGCTGGTGCTGGGCGTGTCGGAATCGGCGAACATCAACAACGCCATCGTCGTCATCAAGATCATCGTTCTGCTGACCTTCATCGCGGTCGGCATCCAGTACATCAACCCCGACAACTGGGTCCCCTTCATCCCTGAGCCCACGGGCCAGGCAGGTCAGTTCGGCGTGGGCGGCATATTCCGCGGCGCGGCCATCATCTTCTTCGCCTACGTCGGCTTCGAGGCGGTTTCGACCGCTGCGGCCGAGGCCAAGAACCCGTCCAAGGACGTGCCGATCGGCATCCTGGGCGCCCTGTTCGTCTGCACCCTGATCTACATGGCCGTCGCCGCCGTCATGACCGGCGTCGTCCCCTACCTGGAACTGGCCTCGCCGGCCCCCATCGCCGTCGCCATCGACCGCATGGGTCTGGAGTGGGCTAACGTGCCCTTGGCGGCCTCGCCCAGCGGCCAGCTGAACCTGATCGCCTTCCTGATCAAGATCGGCGCCGTCACCGGCCTGTCCTCGGTCATGCTGGTGCTCTGCTACGGCCAGACGCGCGTCTTCTACACCATGGCTCGCGACGGGCTCCTGCCCAAGGCCTTCGCTCAGGTTCACCCCAAGTTCCGCACGCCCTGGATCGGCACCATCGTTCTGGGCATCCTGATCGCCATCGCGGCCGCCTTCCTGCCGATCTCGATTCTGGGCGACCTGGTGTCTCTGGGCACGGCCACGGCCTTCGCCATCGTCTGTCTGTCGGTCATCGTGCTGCGCGTGAAGCATCCCGAAATGCACCGCCCGTTCAAGGTTCCTGGCGGTATCGTGACGGCGGTTCTGGGCATCTGCGCCTGCCTGTTCCTGGCCAGCCAGAACCTGATCCCGATGTTCCAGCATGCAGCCGAGGACAATCCTCTGCCGCTGATGCTGCTTGGCGGCTACGCCGTCATCGGCGCCATCATCTATGGCGTCTATGGCTTCTGGAACTCGAAGCTGGCCAAGGGCATCGACATTACCGAGGACACCACGCTGGAAACGGCTGTGGAAGCTCTCGGCCACGGCGTCGACAACAAGAAGGACTGATCCCCGGATCAGTTCCGGCCTTAAGCGGCGTAAGCGATAGGCCAACAAAAACATGGCCTCAAGCAGCGCAAGCGCGATAGGCCACAAAAGCGAGAAAGGCCCCGGAGCGATCCGGGGCCTTTTTTGATGCGGTGCGACTTATGCCGGTTGCCCAATTCCGCGCCCTCGCCTACAGGCTTTCGCCTACCTATGCGGATGTGGCGGAACTGGTAGACGCACCAGATTTAGGTTCTGGCGCCGAGAGGCGTGGAGGTTCGAGTCCTCTCATCCGCACCACAGGTCTTCACCAAGGATAGAGATCGGCCAGCACCGCCGGGATCAAATCCGGCAGGTCCTCAGCGGTCAGTCCCGGCCCAAAACGATGCGCGGCGTCCGCGTGCATCCAGACCGCCGCACAGGCCGCGTCGAAGCTGTCCATATGCTGGGCCAGCAGTCCGCCGATCATGCCCGCCAGCACGTCGCCGCTGCCCGCCGTCGCCAGCCAGGGCGAACCGTTGCCGTTGACGACGCAGCGCCCGTCAGGCGCAGCGATGACCGTTGCGCCGCCCTTCAACACAAGGACCGTGCCGGCACGCGTGGCGGCTTCTATGGCTGCGGGCTCCCGTCCTTCAGCGAGCAAGCCGGGAAACAGCCGCTCGAACTCCCCTTCGTGCGGCGTCAGCACGTCGTCGCGATCCAGACAGGCGAAGAGGTCGCCGGGTCGATCCCGGAACAGGGTCAGGGCGTCCGCGTCGATCACCAGATCAGCCCCCGTCCGCCCCAGCGCCGCGACATTGGCCGCTGTGGCGTCTGTAAGGCCCGCCGCGGGGCCGATCACCACGGCGTCCATGGGTTGGGCCAGCGTCGCCAGTTGGTCGGCTGTGGCGAAACTGGCCAGCATGACGGCTTCCAGCGTCGGGGCCAGCACAGGCGCGGCGTCCAGCGGGCAAAACACCTTCACCAGACCCGCTCCGATTCGCAGCCCGGCCCGCGCCGCCAGTCGCGCCGCCCCAGTCGACAGGGCGCCGCCGGACACCACGCCCAGCCGGCCGCGCGCGTGCTTGTGCGCCTCCGCGCCCGGCCAGGGCAGCCGGCTTCGCCATGTCATGGGGTCGTTGATCGGGTTCATGATCGAATTCCGTTCACGGATGGCCTCTGAGCACGAAAATTGCTTGCCTTATTGTGCAATGCAATGTCCCTTTACGACCCGAGCGTCGGACCAACCAGGGAGCCGGCTCGGGACTCGCCATGAAGAAGATTGAAGCCGTCATCAAGCCATTCAAGCTGGATGAAGTAAAAGATGCTCTCCAGGATATCGGGGTGCAGGGCATGACCGTGCTGGAAGCCAAGGGATATGGCCGCCAGAAGGGTCATTCCGAGCTTTATCGCGGCGCCGAGTACGTCATCGACTTCCTCCCCAAGATCAAGATCGAGGTCGTCGTTGCCGACGATCTGGCTCCCGCCGTGATCGACGCCATCCAGACCGCAGCCCGCACCGGCAAGATCGGCGACGGCAAGATCTTCGTCTCCGCTTTGGAAGACGTGATCCGCATCCGTACCGGCGAAACCGGCGCCCAGGCGATCTGACCACCACCCTCACGGCCGTCCCTTCCGGGCGGCCGCTTTTCGTTCCTTCTCCTCCCCGAACCCACAGGACTTCGAGCATGAGCGCCGCCCAAAAGATCCTTCAAGAGATCAAGGACAAGGACGTCCAGTACGTCGACGTCCGCTTCACCGACACCCGTGGTCGCCTGCAGCACGTCACCTTCGACATCGACCTGGTCGACGAAGAGTTCCTGGAAGAAGGCACCATGTTCGACGGCTCGTCGATCGCGGGCTGGAAGGCCATCAACGAAAGCGACATGCTGCTGAAGCCGGATCTGGAGCGGGCCTATATCGACCCCTTCTACCAGCAGACCACCCTGTTCCTCTTCTGCGACGTCGTCAGCCCCGACACGGGCGAGCCCTACAACCGCGACAGCCGCTCGATGGCCAAGAAGGCCCTGGCCTATGTCCAGTCCTCGGGCGTGGGCGACGTGGTCTATTTCGGCCCGGAAGCCGAGTTCTTCATCTTCGACGACGTGCGCTGGAACACCGCGCCGCACAACACCGGCTACAGCTTCGACTCGACCGAACTGCCGGCCAACACCGGCGCCGAATACGCCGAGGGCAACCTGGGCCACCGTCCGGGTCACAAGGGCGGCTACTTCCCGGTCAACCCGGTCGACTCCGCCCAGGACCTGCGCGGCGAAATGCTGGCCGTGATGAAGGACCTCGGCATGCAGCCCGAGAAGCATCACCACGAAGTCGCCCCGGCGCAGCACGAACTAGGCCTGAAGTTCAGCGACCTGCTGACCATGGCTGACCGCCTGCAGCTCTACAAATACGTGATCCACAACGTGGCCGCGGCCTACGGCAAGTCGGCGACCTTCATGGCCAAGCCGATGTTCGCCGACAATGGCTCGGGCATGCATGTCCACATGTCGATCTGGAAGGACGGCAAGCCCCAGTTCGCCGGCGACAAGTACGCCGGCCTGTCGCAGGAATGTCTGTGGTACATCGGCGGCGTCATCAAGCACGCCAAGGCCATCAACGCCTTCGCCAACTCGACCACCAACTCCTACAAGCGCCTGGTGCCCGGCTACGAAGCCCCGGTGAAGCTGGCGTATTCGGCCAGCAACCGTTCGGCCTCGATCCGCATCCCGCACGTCTCGTCGCCCAAGGCCAAGCGTCTGGAAGCTCGCTTCCCCGACCCGATGGGCAACCCCTACCTGACGTTCGTCGCCCTGCTGATGGCCGGTCTGGACGGGATCGAGAACCGCATTGATCCGGGCGCGCCCGCCGACAAGAACCTCTACGACCTGCCGCCGGAAGAGCGCGGCTCGATCCCCGAAGTCGCCGGTTCGCTGAAGGAAGCCCTCGACGCCCTCGACGCCGACCGCGCCTTCCTCAAGAAGGGCGGCGTCATGGATGACGACTTCATCGACAGCTACATCGCGCTGAAGTCGGAAGAAGTCGCCCGTCTGCAACTGCACCCGCACCCGGTCGAGTTCGACATGTACTACAGCTGCTGATCCTCGGATCGGCCTGACGATCAAGGCGCCGGGCGGCAACGTCCGGCGCCTTTTTCGTGGGCTGAGCCCGCCAATGGAGGGAAGCTTCCGAAAGCCGCGTATAGGGAATGCAGGGCAGGCGAAGGCGAGCGATGACGCACGATATCGACAGGCTGATCGGAACCGCACGGATCGAGAATTCCCGGCTGGGAAATCTGGAGGCCGACGTCTGGCGCCGCATCGAACAGCAGCAGTCCGAGCGGCGGCTGGGTCAGGTGCGTCTCGCGGCGCTGGCCATGGCCCTGGTCGTCGGCGCGGCCAACGGGGGCCTGTTCGCCCTCACCCGCCCCGCCCCGCCGTCCGAGATTCAGGTGTTCAGCCTGGCCAGCGCCTCCTCGCCCCTGTTCCGGCTGGAGGCGGGCCAATGATCGCCGGCTGGAAATCCATCGCCCTGACCGCCCTTCTGGCCGCCCTGGTCAGCGGCGCAGGCGTCTGGCTCGGGGCCGGATGGGTGTCGCAGCAACGCGCCGCGCCCAGCCTGCACGACATCATCCACAACGACCTAGACCTGACCCCCGAACAGGCCGCCCGCCTCAAGGTCATCGAAGACCGCTTCGCCACGACCCGCCCCGCTCTCGAAGAAGACGTCCGCGCCGCCAACCGCGAACTGGCCGCCGCCATCGCCGCGAATCAAGGCGACAGCCCCCAGGTCCAGGCCGCCGTGGATCATTTCCATGACGCCATGGGCGCGCTGCAAAAGGCGACCATCGCCCACGTCTTCGAGATGCGGGCCGTCCTGACGTCCGAACAGACCCGCGTCTTTGATCGCGGCATCTCCGACGCCCTGCTGCAAGAAACCCGATAGGTCCGAGGGTGGAAGACGAGGCTTCCCTGCCGTCGCGCGCAGCGCGCGGCGACCGCGCAGCCTTCACCGTGCTGATGGAGGCCACCAAGGGCGACCTGCATCGCTTCGTCCGCCGCTATGTGGGCGAAGACGACGACGCCTATGATCTGGTTCAGGAAACCTATGTCGCGGCCTGGCTGGCCATTCGCCGCTATGACCCCGCGCGGCCCTTCCCGGTCTGGCTCAGGGCCATCGCCATCAACAAGTGTCGCGACTGGAGCCGCAAGCGCGCCGTCAGACGCGCCGTGCGCGGCGTCATGGGCCTGGATGCACCCGAGGCCCTGGCTGTCGGCGAGGACGCCCCCGCCGCCGAAACTCAACTGGACGACCGTCGGCGCATGGCGTTGCTGGATCGCGCCCTGGCGGCGCTGCCCGACGCGCTGAAGACGCCCTTGCTGCTGGCCACGCTGGAGGGCCGCTCGCACGCCGAGGTCGCCCGCCTGATCGGTGCGACGCCCAAGGCGGTCGAGACCCGTATCGCCCGGGCGCGCCGGGCGCTGGCGGCGGCGCTAGACCGCTCGCCCTAGCCTCTCGTCCTAGACGAGGCGGCTCTGCACCACGGCGGCGCCGATGAAGCTGGCGAACAGCGGATGCGGCGCGAACGGACGGCTCTTCAGTTCCGGGTGGTACTGGACGCCGATGAACCAAGGGTGGTCCGCACGCTCCACCGTTTCCGGCAGGACCCCGTCAGGCGACAGGCCGGCGAAGATCAGTCCCGACTTCTGCTCGATCGCGTCGCGATAGTTGATGTTCACCTCATAGCGGTGACGGTGACGCTCGCTGATCTCGGTCGCACCGTAGATCTCGGCGATCTTGGAGCCCGCGATCAGCGTCGAATCATAGGCGCCCAGACGCATGGTCCCGCCCAGATCGCCGCCCTGCTCTCGCTTGACCCGCTCATTCCCCTGGGTCCACTCAGTCATCAGACCGACGACGGGTTCTTCGGCTGGGCCGAACTCGGTCGAAGTCGCCTTGGGGAAGCCCGCCAGGTTCCGCGCCGCCTCGATCACCGCCATCTGCATGCCGAAGCAGATGCCGAAGTAAGGAATCTTGCGCTCACGCGCGAAGCGCGCCGCCTCGATCTTGCCCTCGGCCCCACGCTCGCCGAAACCGCCGGGCACCAGCACCGCATGGGCGCCTTGCAGGCGCTCCTGGCAGGCCTCGGGATCACCCGCAAAGGTGTCGGCCTCGACCCAGTCGATGTTGACCTTGACGTTGTTGGCCACGCCGCCGTGATGCAGCGCCTCGATCAGGGACTTATAGGCGTCCTTGAGCACGGTGTACTTGCCGACCACGGCGATGGTGACTTCGCCGTCCGGATGCAGCCGACGACGCACGATTTCTTCCCAACTGGTCAGGTCCGGCTGGGGCGCATCCGTAATGCCGAAGTGGGCCAGGACTTCGCTGTCCAGCCCTTCGTTATGATAGTCCAGCGGCACGGCGTAGATGTCGGCGGAGTCCATCGCCTGGATCACGCCGCTTTCGCGCACGTTGCAGAACTGGCCGATCTTGCGCTTTTCCTCAGCCGGGATCGGCTGTTCGCAGCGGCACAGCAGGATGTCGGGCTGGATGCCGATGGAGCGCAGTTCCTTCACCGAGTGCTGCGTCGGCTTGGTCTTCATCTCGCCGGCCGTCTTGATGAAGGGCAGCAGGGTCAGGTGGACAAAGCAGGACTGGCCGCGCGGCAGGTCCTGCCCCAGCTGGCGGATCGCCTCGAAGAAGGGCAGGCCCTCGATGTCGCCGACGGTGCCGCCGATCTCGACCAGGACGAAATCCACGTCCTCGCCGTCGTCGGTCTTGGCCGGGCTGAGGCAGAACTGCTTGATCTGGTCGGTGACGTGCGGAATGACCTGGACGGTCGCGCCCAGATAGTCGCCGCGACGCTCCTTCTCCAGGATGGTCGAATAGATACGCCCGGTCGTGACGTTGTCGGACTTGGCCGCCGACACGCCCGTGAAGCGCTCATAGTGGCCCAGATCGAGGTCGGTCTCGGCGCCGTCGTCGGTCACGAAGACCTCGCCGTGCTGATAGGGGCTCATCGTTCCCGGATCGACGTTCAGATAGGGGTCCAGCTTGCGCAGGCGGACCTTGTAACCTCGTGCCTGCAAAAGAGCGCCGAGAGCGGCGGAGGCGAGGCCTTTTCCTAGCGAGGAAACCACGCCGCCGGTGATGAACACATAGCGAGCCATGGGCGGACACCTTACTCCATGATTCGCGGCGGGAGCATGGCCCGACGCAAAACAACTGTTGAACATAATAAGAAAGCGCGCCCTGCGGCGCGCTTTCGGGGATTTCGAGGCTGTCGGCGGTTTATGGCGCCGGAGCGGGAGCCGGGGTCGGCGCCGAACCGGAAGCGGCCGGAAGGCTGGCTTCCAGATCGTCCAGCGACGGCGCGACCGGAGCGGCCGGCGTCGGGGCCGCTTGTTCAGCGGGCGCCGTTTGCTGGTCGGAACCGATGGCGAGGGCGCCCACGGCGTCGGCATCGATGACCGAACGCGAGCCGCGTGCGAAGTTGCCCGCGATCGTCAGGCTGATGGCGCACACGAAGAACAGCACGGCCAGGATCGAGGTCGCCCGCGTCAGCAGGTTGCCCGCGCCCCGTGCGGTCATGAAGCCCGAAGGTCCGCCGCCCATGCCCAGGGCGCCGCCCTCAGAACGTTGCAGCAGGATCACGGCCGTCAAGGCGACCGAGATCAGGATCATGGCGACGAGCAAGATGGTCTGGAGCATGGTGTCAATCATGTGGGCGCGCAGATGCGCCGATCAAGCGGCGGCGTCTAACACCGATGCGGGACCGGGGCAAACGCCGAACGAAATGTGGCGCGAAATCCTCGCCTAGGCGGCGCGAATAATGCCCAGGAAATCCTCGGCCTTCAGCGAGGCGCCGCCCACCAGAGCGCCGCCCACCTCGGCCACCGCCAGGATTTCCGCCGCGTTCGACGGCTTGACCGAGCCGCCATAGAGGATCGGCGCAACGCGTCCGCCCTCGCCCAGCCTGGCCACCATGGCGGCGCGCACGGCGGCGTGGACTTCCTCGATCTGTTCCAGCGTCGGCGTCAGGCCCGTGCCAATGGCCCAGACCGGCTCATAGGCGACGGCGAAGGCCTTGCCCGACAGCAACGACGGCAGCGAACCCGCCACCTGACGGCTGACGACCTCGACCGCCTGCCCGGCCTCACGCTCGGCCAGGGTCTCGCCGATGCAGATGATCGGCTCCAGACCGGCGACCAGCGCCGCCTCGACCTTGGCGGCGACATCGGCGTCGCTCTCGCCGAATCCGGCGCGACGTTCCGAGTGGCCGAGAATCACCAGCTTGGCGCCGGCGTCCGCCAGCATGGCCGCGGACACCGATCCGGTGAAGGCGCCGGACGCTTCGGCGTGGCAGTCCTGCCCTCCCAGTTCCACCGGCCCGTCGACCAGGATGCGCGCCATCCTTTCAGTCAGCGTCGCCGGCGGGCACAGGGCCACGCGGCAGGCAGCAGCCTGTTCCTGCAAGGCTTTTACCAGAGCTTCAGCCTCGCCCAGGCTCGCGCCCAGACCGTTCATTTTCCAATTGCCGGCGACCAGCTTCACAGATTGTTTCATGGGGCCTGTTTAGGTCCCGTTGTCGCGGAAGCCAAGATGTTGGGGTGCGTCCGCTTGCGGCGCCCTAGGGACTGCCCGTATAGGCGAGCGTGGCGCCCCTTTGACGCCGGCCCTCGTCAGGTTCTTTCTCGATGATCACGCTGTTCCGCAACTTCTCCAAGTCGAAATGGGCTGCGGGCCTGTTCGCCTTGATCATCCTCAGTTTCCTGATCGTGGGCGCCCAGTCCGACGTCTTCTCGAGCTTCGGCCCGAAACACGTCATCGACGCCGGCGACCGCAGCATCGGCGCCCCGCAGTTCCGCGCTGACTTCGAGCGCGTCCGCAACAACCTGCAGGAGCAGGCCGGTCGCCCCGTGTCCTTCGAGGACATGGTCAAGGAGAACATCCACACCCAGTACCTGGAGAGCCAGACCCAACGCATGGGCTTCCTCGCCTGGGCCTGGAACGCCGGCATCCGTCCCGGCAAGGAACTGGTGCTGAAGGAAATCCGTCAGATCCCGGCCTTCTTCAACCAGGTCTCCGGCCAGTTCGATCAGGACCGTTACGAGCAGGCTCTGGCCGCTCAGGGTCTGACCTCGGAAATGCTGGAACAGGACCTGCGCGACCAGTACGTCGCCAGCCAGTTCGGCGCCGCCGTCTTCGCTGGCGCCCGCGTGCCGCGCATCTACGGCGCCCTGCTCGCGGGTCAGGCTCTGGAAACGCGCGATGGCCGCTGGTTTGACGTGACCCAGGCCATGGCCGGCACGACGCCGGCCCCGACCGACGCCCAGCTGACCGCCTTCATCAATGAGAACGCCGCCCAGTTGCGTCGTCCCGAATTCCGCATGATCTCGATCGCGCTGTTCAACCCCGGCCCCAACAGCCAGGCGACACCGATCACCGAAGAGCGCATCCGTGAGCGTTTCGAGTTCCGCAAGGCCGCCCTGTCGAACGCCGAGAAGCGCTCCTTCGTGACGCTGACCGTTCCGACCAAGGCCGCCGCTGACCGCATCGCCGCTGAACTGCGCGCCGGTAAATCCCCGACTGAAGTCGCCGCCGCCAACAAGATCGAAGCCGCTGCCTATAACGACACGCCGCAAAGCGCCCTGGGCGACCCGGCTGTCGGTGCGGCGGTCTTCGCCCTGCCCGCCAATCAGGTTTCCAACCCGATCCAGAGCCGCGTCGGCTTTACCGTCGCCAAGGTCACAAGCGTCACCGCCGGCGCCCCCGCCACGCTGGAAAGCGTCCGCAGCGCCCTGATCGAGGAACTGCGCGCCGAAGACGTCAAGGGCGCGACCTATGCCAAGGTCGAGCAGTACGAAAAGGCCCGTCAGGAAGGCAAGAACCTGGCTGACGCCGCCCAGGCCGTCGGCGCCCGCATTGTCCAGCTACCGCCCTTCACCGCCGATGGCCGCCTGCCTGACGGTCAGCCGCTGAACGCGCCGCGTCAGATTTTCGAGTCCGCCTACGCCCTGTCCAAGGGCGGCGAGAGCGACATCATCGACGCCGGTGAAGGTCAGTATTTCGCCGTGCGCGTCGACGACATCCGCCCGTCGTCGCTGCCGACCCTGGACGAGGTCCGCGCCCCTCTGACCCAGCAATGGACGATGCGTGAAAACGCTCGCCGCCTGTCGGCCAAGGCCGAGGAACTGGCGGGTCGCGTCCGCGCCGGCGAGGACATCGCCAAGGTCGCCGCCTCGGTCAACGCCCCGCTGGTGACCCGCGCCGGCGTCCAGCAGAGCCGTGAAACCCAGGCTCAGCTCGGCGAAGGCGTCCTGCGCGGCCTGTTCGGTCAGGGCAAGGATCAGGTCTTCACCGGCCAGGCCCAGAACGGCTTCATTGTGGGCCGCGTCGACGCCATCCACGGCGCCAGCCCGGCCTTGGCCGCGCCCCTGGTCGAGCAGGTTCGCCCGCGCCTGACCCAGGAACTGGCCAACGCCATGGTTGAGACCAGCTTCAACGCCGCCGCCGCCCGCGTGAAGGCCAAGAACGACCCGGCCGCCGCCATCGCCGCCCTGGGCATCGAAGCCCCCGCAGCCGCTCCGGCGGCTCCGGCCGTCCCCGCGCCCGCCAAGAAATGAGCCAAGGCGCCGGACAGGAAGTTGAACGCGCCGCGTTTGTCTCGGGCCTGAAATCAGGCCGCCCCCAGGTCGTCGTGCGTCGCCTGATCGACGACCTGGAGACGCCCGTCTCGGCCTTCCTCAAGGTCGGGCACGGACGGCCCTACGCCAGCCTGCTGGAGTCGGTTGAAGGCGGGGCGGTCAACGGTCGCTATTCGATCGTCACCCTGGCGCCCGACGTGGTCTGGCGCTGCCGCGACGGCAAGGCCGAGATGGCGCGCGGCGAGGCCGTCCTGTCCGACCGATTCACAGCGGAAGACCGGCCCGCGCTCGAATCCCTCCGCGCCCTGATCGCCGCCACGAAGTTCGACCTTCCTGATGACCTACCGCCCATGGCCGCCGGCCTGTTCGGGGTCTTCGGCTACGACATGGTGCGGCTGCTGGAGCCGCTGGGCCCCGCGAATCCCGACCCGCTGAACCTGCCCGACGCCGTCATGGCGCGCCCGTCGCTGGTCGCCATCTTCGATTCGGTGAAGCATGAGATCGTCCTGATCGCCGCCGCCTATCCCGACAGCGCAGCCGACCCCGACACGGCCTTCTCGGCCGCCGTCGCGCGCCTGGACGACTTCGAAGACCGTCTGCGCAGCCCTTTGCCGATCCAGCGGGAGGCCGAGCCCCTGCCCGCGCCCGACTTCCATTCGCCGGTCGACGCCAAGGGCTTCGACGCCATGGTCGCCAAGGCCAAGGACTACATCACGGCGGGCGACATCTTCCAGGTCGTCCTCAGCCACCGCTTCTCTGCGCCGTGGAGCCAGGACCCCTTCGCCTTCTATCGCTCGCTGCGTCGGGGCAATCCGTCGCCCTATCTCTTCTTCCTCGACTACGTCGATTTCCAGCTGGCCGGGTCCAGCCCCGAAATCCTGGTCCGGCTGAAGGACGGTCGCGTCACTATCCGCCCCTTGGCCGGCACCCGCCCGCGCGGCGCCACGCCCGAGGCAGACAGGGCGCTTGAAGCCGAGCTTCTGGCCGACCCGAAGGAACGCGCCGAACACCTGATGCTGCTCGACCTTGGCCGCAACGACGTGGGTCGTGTCTCGGCCCCCGGCACCGTCGAAGTGACCGAGAGCTTCATGGTCGAGCGCTACAGTCAGGTCATGCACATCGTCTCCAACGTGCACGGCGCCGCTGATCCCAAGCTGGACGCGGTTGACACGCTTCTGGCCGCCCTGCCCGCCGGCACCCTGTCCGGCGCGCCCAAGGTCCGGGCCATGGGCATCATCGACGAACTGGAAGCCGAAAAGCGCGGCGTCGGCTACGGCGGCGGCGTGGGCTATATCTCGGCTAATGGCGAGGCGGACATCTGCATCGTCCTGCGCACCGCCATGTTCGCCCAGAATCAGATCTTCGTTCAGGCCGGCGCCGGCGTCGTGGCCGACAGCGATCCTGCGGCCGAATACGCCGAAACCCTGGCCAAGGCCCGCGCCCCGATGAAGGCGGCCGAGGACGCGTGGCGATTCAACGCGACGACTCGCGGCCAGGGCGCCGACGGCAAGATCTAAGGATTGGAAACCGTGGAACCCTGGTCGAACGACACGCCGGGGCCCACGACCATGGTCCCCGCCAGCATCACCGCCGCCGTCGCGGCGAAGGCGGCCGCCGCCAGCAGGCGCAGCGGCTTGGGTTGCTCTGTGGCCGGCTCATCGAGCAGGGCCTGGGCGTCGCGGATGGCTTCTAAGCGGGTCAAGACGGATTTCTTCCGATGGCGATGCTCCTGTATCGCGCGGACTGCTTAACGTCCGCTTTCCTCCCGCCTTCGCTTGGCGCGTCGTCCCTCCCACCTTAAGAACCTCGTCATGATCCTCGTCGTCGATAACTACGACAGCTTTACCTACAACCTCGTTCACTACCTCGCGGAGCTGGGCGCCCAGACGCATGTCGTCCGCAACGACGACCTGACGGTGGAAGAAGCCTGGGCCTTGAAGCCTGAAGCCGTGCTGCTGTCCCCCGGCCCCTGCGCCCCGGATCAGGCCGGCATCTGCCTGCCCCTGATCACGACCGCGCCGCAGGACATGCCGATCTTCGGCGTCTGCCTGGGCCACCAGGCCATCGGTCAGGCCTTTGGCGGCGAGGTGATCCGCGCCAAGACCCTGATGCACGGCAAGACCTCGCCGATCGAGCATGAGGGCCGCAGCCTGTTCAAGGGCCTGCCCTCGCCCTTCACCGCCACCCGCTATCACTCCCTGGCCGTGCGTCGCGAAACCCTGCCGGATGAGCTGGAAGTCACCGCCTGGACCGCCGACGGCGAGATCATGGGCCTGGCCCACCGCACCCGGCCGATCCACGGGGTCCAGTTCCACCCGGAATCCATCGCCACCGAGCATGGCCATGACATGATCGCCAACTTCCTCGATCTGGCGGGCGTCAAGCGTCTGGCGATGGTCTGAGGCCATGGATGGTTTCAAGCCTTTGCTGGCCAAGCTGGTGGACGGGCGCGTCCTGACGCCGGATGAGGCCCACGCCTTCTTCTCCGCCTGCCTGCGCGGCGAACCGACCCCGTCCCAGGTCGCCGCCGCCGTCACCGCCCTGCGTATCCGTGGCGAGACGGTGGACGAGATCGTGGCCTTCGCCACCGCCATGCGCGACGCCGCCCTGTCGCTGGATCATCCGTTCGACGAGGTGATCGACACCTGCGGCACCGGCGGCGACGGCCAGCACACCTATAATGTCTCGACCGCCGCCGCCTTCGTCCTGGCGGGCGCCGGCTTGAAGGTCGCCAAGCACGGCAACCGCGCCATCAGCTCCAAGTCCGGCTCGTCGGACGTGCTGGCCGCGCTCGGCGTCAACCTCGACGCCACCATACCGCAACAGGCCCGCGCCCTGGATCAGGCCGGCATCGCCTTCCTGTTCGCCCCCACCTATCACGGGGCCATGCGTCACGTCGGCCCGGTCCGCGCCGAGATTGGTTTCCGTACGGTTTTCAATCTCCTGGGGCCGCTTTGTAATCCAGCCCATGCGAACCGTCAGGTCATGGGCGTCTATGACCCCGCCCTGCTGGAGCCTCTGGCCGAGGTGCTGGGCCGTCTCGGCGCCCGGCGTGCCTGGACCGTCCATGGTCAGGGTCTGGACGAACTGACCACCACAGGCCCGACCGAGGTGGCCGAGTGGAAGGACGGCGCCGTGCGCCGCTTCACTGTTTCGCCCGCCGACGCCGGACTGCCGCTGGCGACGCTGGACGACCTGCGCGGCGGCGACGCCGAATATAATGCAGCGGCGCTGAAGGCTCTGCTGGCCGGCGCGCCCGGCCCCTATCGCGATATCGTCGTGCTGAACGCCGCCGCCGCCCTGGTCGTGGCCGACCGCGCCGCCGACCTGCGTGAAGGCGCCCAACTGGCCGCCGCCATCATCGACGACGGCCGCGCCGCCGCCGCGCTCGACACCCTGGTGCGCGTCACCAACACCCCCATCGACCCTGAGGCCGCATGACCGACGTTCTGGCGAAGATCGCCGCCTACAAGCGCGAAGACGTGGCCGCCCGCAAGCTTGAAACCTCTCAGGACGCCATCGAGAGGCTCGCCGCCCAGGCCTCGGCCCCGCGCGGCTTCCGCGCCGCCCTGGAACGCGTCGCCGAGGAAACGGGCCGCCCTGCCCTGATCGCCGAGATCAAAAAGGCCAGCCCGTCCAAGGGCCTGATCCGCGCCGACTTCGACCCGCCCGCGCTGGCCAAAGCCTATGAGCGCGGCGGCGCCACCTGCCTGTCCGTCCTGACCGATGGCCCCAGCTTCCAGGGCGACGACGCCTTCCTGGCCGCCGCGCGCGACGCAGTCTCCCTGCCCTGCCTGCGCAAGGACTTCCTGGTCGATCCCTGGCAGGTGGCGGAAAGCCGCGCCCTGGGCGCCGACTGCATCCTCATCATCCTCGCCATGGTGGATGACGCCCTGGCCGCCGACCTGCTGGCCGAGGCGGAGCGTCTTGGCATGGACGCCCTGATCGAGACCCACGATGAGGCCGAGATGGCCCGCGCCTGCAAGCTGGGCGGCGATCTGGTCGGGGTCAACAACCGCAGCCTTCGCACCTTCGAGGTCGACCTCGACGCCACCGAGCGCCTGTCCATGCTCAGCCCGGTCAAGGCTCTGCTGGTGGCCGAAAGCGGCATCTTCACGCCCGACGACGTCCAGCGCGTCGCCGACGCCCACGCCCAGGCCATCCTCGTCGGCGAAAGCTTGATGCGTCAGGACGACGTAGAAGCGGCGACGAAGGCCCTGCTGTCATTGGGCTAATGTCGGATATCGGCTGAGCGGTAAATGTCCCTAAGCGGCCCTAGCTGGATCTCGATTGATCTAGGCTAGTGACAAAAGACCACACGTCGCGAAGGGCCTGATCCAGAGCTTCTCGAACGAAGATGGTTTGAACTTCGCACCGCCACGTCGAAGGGGATGGCTCAGAAAAGACAATGCCGGTTCCGCTGATCTCCACCACAAGGATGGTGTATCCGCTCATGTTAATCGCCCCATCCTGACCGCGATCCAACTCCGCCTTCGCACCGATCAGATCGCTAAGAAGGCCGACCACATCGGTGGGGTAGTAGCCGAACGCTTGGTCGCAGACATGATACGTCATGTGGTATTCAAGCCCCCCGGTGATCTCGTAAATACGAGACCAGTCTGGCTGCTCCGGCGGTGAAGTTTCGCCCCCGCTAGGAAGCTCAGGCTCGAACGATACGGTGAAGGTGGTCATTCGCAGAGGATGATCTGGATATCATCGGTTTTCTACCCTTGCGCAGCATCCTGAAGGACTGCTCAGCAGCAAAACCTTCCGACGCCGAAATCGCTTCGCCAATAGGATTGTGCGGCAGAGCTCGCTGAATGGGCCGAGTTGACATTCAGCAAGAACACTTACAGAACATCGACAACGGTTCACGCCTTGTTCTGGAAGCCTTGCGCCCATGCTCACCAAGAAGCAGCACGAACTCCTGATGTTCATCCACGAACGGATTCAGGAAACGGGCGTCTCGCCCTCCTTCGACGAAATGAAGGAGGCGCTGGATCTGGCGTCCAAGTCGGGCATCCACCGCCTGATCACGGCGCTGGAGGAGCGCGGCTTCATCCGCCGTCTGGCGCACCGCGCCCGCGCGCTGGAAGTGACCAAGCTGCCGGAACAGGCCACGGCGGGCGCGCCGCGCGGCCACGCGGGCTTCAAGCCCGGCGTGATCGAGGGCGGCGGTCGTCCCAAGGCGGCTGAACCCGCCAACGACACCCGCGAACTGTCCATGATGGGCAAGATCGCGGCGGGCACCCCCATCGACGCCATCGAGCACGAAACCGCCCGCTACCCGGTGCCGGAAGCCATGCTGGGCGCCGGCGAGCACTATCTGCTCGAGATCGAGGGCGACTCGATGATCGAGGCCGGCATCCTCAACGGCGACATGGTCATCATCAAATCGACCGCCGACGCCTCGTCCGGCGAGATCGTGGTGGCCCTGGTCGAAGGCGAACAGGCCACGCTGAAACGCCTGCGCAAGAAGGGCGCCTCAATCGCTCTGGAGCCCGCCAACCGCAACTACGAGACCAAGATCTACGGTTCGGATCAGGTCGCGGTTCAGGGCAAGCTGGTCGGCCTTATCCGCCGCTATCACTGAAGTCGGGATCGGCCTGACGCGTCCAGGGCCTGCGCCCTCGCACGTCAGCCGCCCACACCGCCTTCCACCCCGTCCCTTCGCGCCACAGCTCGACCGAGCCGCCGCGCCCATAGTCCACGCCGTCCAGCACCAACCGCCCTGCACATGACGTCGGCAGCGAGGCCAGCTCGGCCCGGCTGCTGACGACCGCCGCCGAGCGACACAGACCATCCAGCTGTTCCGCCGTCGGCGCCTTCTTGCCCCACCAAAGGGCGACCGGCCCCGCCTCGTCCATTTCCGGCGCGCAGAACGACCGCTTACACGTCCAGCCCTTCTCGGGCCTCGGCGTCAGTTCCAGCCCGCGCCGCCGCGACCACAGGTCCGCCGCGAACTGCCGCACGCCGGGGCGCACGACGACCGCCGCCCCCGCCTGATGAAAGGCCGCATTGGTCCCCCCATCGCCGATCCACAGATCCGGCGCCGCCGGACGCGGCCAGATCAGCACCGCCGCCGCCAGCGGCAGGCCCAGCCACCTCAACCGCCCCCGCCACAGACAGATGAACAGGATGCCGAGGAAGGCCACAGGCAGAGCCGCCGCCGGGGCGCTCGCCACCGTCTGCACCGCGCCCGGCAGACCCGCGGTCCAGTGGCCGATGGCCAGCATCATCTCCACCCCCTTGCCCGCCAGCCACAAGAAGGGCGCGCCCAGCCCCAGGGGCTCCAACGCCGCCCCCAGCGCCAGAGCCGGCATCAGGATGAAATCCGCAATCGGCGCCGTCCCCAGATTGGCGATCAAGCCATAGACCGCCGTCCGGTTGAAATGCTGCATGGCGAACGGTCCCGTCGCCATGCCCGCCACCAGGCTGGCGGTGCAGGCCACCAGTAGCCAGCTTCCCAGCCGCTGCGCCGCCACGATGGGCCAGGGCGCCGAAATCTCCTTGATCCGTCGCGGCCAGACTTCGACCAGCGCCACCAAGGCCGCCGTCGCCGCGAACGACATCTGGAACCCCGGCGTGACGATGGCCTCGGGCTGCAGCAACAGCACCGCGAAGGCCGCCACCGCCAGGGCGTGCATAGTCACCGCCTGCCGATCCAGCAGGATGGCGACAAAGGCGATGGAGGCCGTGATCGCCGACCGTTCCGCCGGCGGCGGCGCGCCCGACACCACCAGATAGGTCCCAACCGCGATCAGCCCCGCGACCGCCGCCACCTTCTTTCCTGACACCCGCAGCGCGAGCCACGGCCAGGCCGCCACGCCCAGCCGCACGGCGAAGAAGACGAAGCCGCCGACGATGGCCATGTGCAGGCCCGAGATCGACAGGATGTGGGCCAGCCCGGAATCGCGCATGGCGTCCAGATCCTCGCGCCCGATCCAGGTCTCGTGTCCCGTGGTCATGGCGGCGGCGATCCCGCCCGTCCGCTCGCCCAGCCGCGCCACGATCCTCTGCGCCAGGGCATAGCGGGCCGCATTGATCTTCATCGCCATCCGCACCCGCCAGGGCGGCTCGGGCAGGACCGTTGGCCGCGTCTGCCCCAAGGCGAACAGCGTCCCGCCCATCCCCTGGAAATAGGCGTTGCGGCCGAAATCATAGGCCCCCGGACTGGCCGGCGACGGCGGCGGGTTCAGAATGCCAAAGAGCCGCACCGCCGTCCCCGGCGCCGGCGGCTCGCCGCGCACCGTGGCTCGCAAGCGCACTGGCGTCGCCTCGGGCGCCAGCCCCCTGATCCTCACAGGGGCCAGGACGATTCGCGCGCCGCGCTCGCCCGGACTGTCGACGTCCATGACCCAGGCCTCGACCACGGTCGGCTCAGCCAAGGCCGGCGCAATCGGCCCGTTGACCGCCTCGGTCCTCAGCTTGGCGACCGCCGCCCCGCCGCACAGACAGGCCAGCATCAGCAGAATCAAGGTCCAGCGCCTCGCCAGCCCAAACCCCCGCGCCGTCAGCCAGGCCCCGGCGCTCAGCACCGCCGCCACGATCAACGGCCAGAGCGCCGGTTCGCTCTTCAAGGCGAAATAGGCCGCGCAGCCGCCGCCGAAGAAGACCGGCGCCCACAACCGCCATCGATCCGTCTGCGCCGCGACTTCATCGCGCACAGCGTCAAGAACCCTTAAGGCAAGGCTTCGCTTTGGCGCGCGCGGGCGTATAAGGGCCTCCGCAACGGACCCCTTGTTTATGACCTCCCCCTCCTCGACTGTCGTCACCCGCTTCGCCCCCTCGCCCACAGGCTACCTGCATATCGGCGGGGCGAGAACCGCGTTATTCAACTGGCTGTACGCCAAGAGCCGGGGCGGGAAATTCCTGATCCGCGTCGAGGACACGGACCGCGAGCGTTCGACCGACGACGCCGTGAAGGCCATCTTCGACGGCCTGTCCTGGCTGGAGCTGTTCGGCGATGAAGAGCCCGTCTTCCAGTTCGCCCGCGCCGACCGCCACCACGAGGTCGCCGAGCAGTTGCTGGCCTCTGGCCACGCCTACCGAGACTTCCTGACCGCCGAGGAAACCGGGGCCCTGCGCGATCAGGCCAAGGCCTCTGGCAAGGACTTCGTTTCGCCCTGGCGTGACCGCGAGCCCGGCGTCGACGACCTGGCCAAGCCGCACACCATCCGCTTCCGCCGCCCGCTGGATCAGGCGGTCCTGGTCGAGGACGCGGTTCAGGGCGCGGTCCGCTGGGACTCAGGCTCACTGGACGATCTGGTCATCCTGCGCTCGGACGGCGCCCCCACCTACAACCTGGCCGTGGTGGTGGACGATCACGACATGGGCGTGACCCACGTCATTCGCGGCGACGACCACCTGAACAACGCCGCCCGCCAGAGCCTGATCTACGACGCGCTCGGCTGGACCCGGCCGACCTTCGCCCACATCCCGCTGATCCACGGCCCCGACGGCGCCAAGCTGTCCAAGCGTCACGGCGCCCAGGCGGTGCATGAATACGCCGAGATGGGCTATCTGCCCGAGGCCATGCGCAACTATCTGGCGCGTCTGGGCTGGGCGCACGGCGACCATGAGCTGTTCAGCGACGAGCAGGCCATTGAGTGGTTCGACCTGCCCGGCATCGGAAAGGCGCCCGCTCGCCTCGACTTCGACAAGCTGGCCCACGTCAACGCCCACTGGATCAGACTGGCCGAGGACGACCGTCTGGCCAAGCTGACGCTGGACGCGCACCTGGCCAAGGGGCGCGCCTTGCAACCCGACGACGAAGCCCGCCTGCTGCGCGCCATGCCCTTCGTCAAGGATCGCGCCAAGACCATCCTCGAACTGGCGGCTCAGACTGACTTCGTGCTGAAGGCCCGCCCCCTTGTCCTGGACGAAAAAACCCAGGCTCTGCTGACCGGCGAGGGTGGCGAGAGAATTTCACGACTCCGTGAACGTCTCCGTCTTTTCCAGAGCTGGGACGTTTTCGCCCTCGAAGCCGAGCTTAAGGCCTTTGCTGAGGAAGAAGGCGTAGGCTTCGGAAAAATAGGGCCTTCCATGCGCGGCGCGTTGACCGGCGGATCAGTGTCGCCCGACATTGCGCGAATTCTGGCGGCATTGGGGCGAGATGAAGCGCTCGGACGCTTGGATGATGCGCTGCAACAGACTAAGTGATCACCCATAACCATGCAGGCTGGACGCCTCCCCGCGCCCGGCCGGAAGAAAAATAAGGGGCCTAGATGACTGAACAAGCGAAACCCGCCGGTACGGCGACCTTCACCTACGGCGACAAGAACGTCGAACTTCCCGTCCTCGCGGGCTCCACCGGACCGGACGTCATCGACATCCGCAAGCTGTACGGCGCGACCGGCGCCTTCACCTTTGACCCCGGCTTCACCTCGACGGCCGCCTGCGAAAGCGCCCTGACCTTCATCGACGGCGACGAAGGCGTTTTGCTGCACCGCGGCTATCCGATCGACCAACTGGCCTCGCAATCGAACTTCATCGAAGTCTGCCATCTGCTGCTGCACGGCGAACTGCCGACCGCAGCGCAATACGAGAAGTTCGAAAACAGCATCACCATGCACACCATGTTGCATGCCCAGTTTGATCGCTTCTTCGAAGGCTTCCGCCGCGACGCCCACCCCATGTCGATCATGGTCGGCACCGTCGGCGCCCTGTCGGCCTTCTATCACGACAGCCTGGACATCCATGATCCGGTGCAGCGCGACATCTCGGCCATCCGACTGATCGCCAAGATGCCGACGATCGCGGCGCGCGCCTACAAATACCACATCGGCCAGCCCTTCATCTCGCCGCGCAACGACCTGTCGTACGCCGAGAACTTCCTGCGTATGTGCTTCGCCGTCCCGGCTGAGGACTATGTGGTCGATCCGGCCCTGGTCCGCGCCATGGACCGCATCTTCACCCTGCACGCCGACCACGAGCAGAACGCCTCGACTTCGACCGTCCGCCTGGCCGGCTCGTCGGGCGCCAACCCGTTCGCCTGTATCGCCGCCGGCATCGCCTGCCTGTGGGGCCCCTCGCACGGCGGCGCCAACGAAGAAGCGCTGAACATGCTCAAGGAAATCGGCACGCCGGACCGCATTCCTGAGTTCATTCAGGGCGTTAAGGACAAGAAGTACAAGCTGATGGGCTTCGGCCACCGCGTGTACAAGAACTACGATCCGCGCGCCAAGGTCATGCAGCAGTCGGCCTATGAAGTGCTGGCCGCCACGGGCCGCGAGAACGACCCGCTGTTCCAGGTCGCCAAGGAACTGGAGCGCGTCGCCCTGTCGGACGAGTATTTCACCTCGCGCAAGCTGTTCCCGAACGTCGACTTCTACTCGGGCATCACCCTGTCGGCGATGGGCTTCCCGACCACCATGTTCACCGTCCTGTTCGCCCTGGCCCGCACCGTGGGCTGGATCTCGCAGTGGCAGGAAATGATGGCCGATCCCTCGCAGAAGATCGGTCGCCCGCGTCAGCTCTACACCGGCCCGACGCAACGCGACTACGTGCCGATCGAACAACGCGGCTGAGGCCGTGTCGGGTCGAGGAGACTTCGTCTCCTGACCACGGCCGATCAGAATGGCCGCGTCGGGTCGAAAAGGCGGAGCCTTTTGACCGCGTCCCAACAAGAATGAAGAACGCCGGGGTCATGCCCCGGCGTTTTTCTTTGCCTACTTCCTCGGAAACACCCGGATCGTGATCCGCTCGCGCTCCCCCTCAAAGCGCTCGACCAGCAACCGCGCCACCTGGCTATCGTCGTGGAACAGATAGCCCTTGATGGCGTCCAGCAAGGCCTTGGCCAGATTGTCCAGGTCCATCCAGGGCGCGTCCCCGACGTGCTCCATCCCGATCTCGACGACGTAGTCGCCCCAAGCTGGGCGCGACGTCCATTCCTTGCGGAAGAACTCATAGGCCAGCGGCTTGTAGTATTTGGCCTGGGTGGTCAGGCCGTCGATGGTGATTTCGACTGTGTCGCCGACCTCGCGCCCGCGCACCTTTCCCGTGCCGATCCAGCCTTCTGTCACGATCCGCAGGACTCCGGCGCAGCGCCCAGCAAGCGTGCGGACTGGATCATGACAGGCGGCGTCAGTTGCTCCTGATCGTCGGCAGGCGACATCTGGATCAGACGCGCGACGTCAAGCCCCTCGACCAACCGCCCGAAGGCCGCGAAGCCCTGACCATCCGGGTTCCGTCCGCCGCCATAGTCCAGGCTAGGCGTGTCCTGGGTCACGATGAAGAAGCTGGAGGTAGCCGTGTCGGGACCGTCGCGCGCCATGGAAATCGTGCCTGAGACGTGGCTCATTCCTGTCCGCTCCAGCTTGATAGGCGAACGCGAACGATCATCCGATCCGCGTGGCGTCGCCGCCTGTATGACGTCGATGGGATTGGGGTTCTGATTGGTTGCGCTGACAACGGTGCGGAAGAAGCTGCCGCCATCATAATCGCCATCCGCCACATAGCTCAGGAAGTTGCAGACCGTCAGCGGCGCGCGTTCCGGCGCCAGTTCCACGACCATGCGACCGGCGTCGGTTTGCAGGACCACGCGCGGTTTCTCGGCCTCCTGCGCGCTCGCCGCGCTGGCGGAGAAAGCGACGAACGTCGCCAAGACCATCATTGCACGCATCACCCGTCCTCCACCTTGTCCCATGGCTCTGTCGTGCTACACCCCCCGGCATCCTCCCGCCACGTCTGATGAGAAGCGCAGAGCCATGAGCAACGCCAAAGCCGGCATCCGTATCGAAACCGACACCTTCGGCCCCATCGAAGTCGCCTCGGACCGCTACTGGGGCGCGCAGGCCCAGCGTTCGCTCGGCAACTTCAAGATCGGCTGGGAAAAGATGCCTCTGCCGGTTGTCCGCGCCCTGGGCATCGTCAAGCGCGCCGCCGCCGAGACCAACCGCGATCTGGGCAAGCTGGACGCCAAGCTGGCCGACGCCATCATCGCCGCCGCCAATGAAGTGATCGAAGGCAAGCTGAACGACCACTTCCCGCTGGTCGTCTGGCAGACGGGTTCGGGCACCCAGTCGAACATGAACGCCAACGAGGTCATCTCGAACCGCGCCATCGAGATGCTGGGCGGAGAGATGGGCTCCAAGAAGCCGGTCCACCCCAACGACCACGTCAACATGAGCCAGTCGTCGAACGACACCTATCCTACGGCCATGCACGTCGCCTGCGCAGAGCAGGTGGTCAACGACCTGCTGCCCGCGCTGAAGCACCTCCACGCCGCCCTGGACGCCAAGTCCAAGGCCTGGGCCCACATCATCAAGATCGGCCGCACCCACACCCAGGACGCCACGCCCCTGACCCTGGGCCAGGAGTTCGGCGGCTACGCCCAGCAGGTCGCCAACGGCATCGAGCGCATCGAGCAGACCCTGCCCAAGCTGATGGAACTGGCCCAGGGCGGCACCGCTGTCGGCACCGGCCTGAACGCGCCCGTCGGCTTTGCTGAAAAGGTCGCCGAGCAGATCGCCGCCATCACCGGCCTGCCCTTCACCACGGCGCCGAACAAGTTCGAAGCCCTGGCCGCCCACGACGCCATGGTCTTCAGCCACGGCGCGATCAACACGGTCGCCGCTTCGCTGTTCAAGATCGCCAACGACATCCGCTTCCTGGGCTCCGGCCCGCGTTCGGGCCTAGGCGAGCTGGCCCTGCCGGAAAACGAGCCCGGCTCCTCGATCATGCCGGGCAAGGTCAACCCGACCCAGTGCGAAGCCCTGACCCAGGTCTGCGCCCAGGTCTTCGGCAACAACGCCGCCCTGTCGTTCGCCGGCTCGCAAGGCCACTTCGAGCTGAACGTCTATAACCCGGTCATGGCCTACAACTTCCTGCAGTCGGTCCGCCTGGTCGCCGACGCGGCCATCAGCTTCACCGACAACTGCGTCGTCGGCATCGAGGCCCGCGAAGACAACATCGAGCGCGGCCTCAACAACTCGCTGATGCTGGTCACGGCCCTGAACGGCAAGCTCGGCTACGACACCTGCGCCAAGATCGCCAAGACCGCGCACAAGAACGGCACCACCCTGCGTCAGGAAACCGTCGGCGGCGGCTACCTGACCGACGCCGAGTTCGACGAAGCCGTCCGCCCCGAGAAGATGATCTCGCCGGGCTGACAACCATGAGCAGACGCCATGTCCTCATCGCAACTGTCGCCGCCATCGGTTTGAGCGGTTGCGTTGAGGCATGGCAGAAGCCGAAAAGCAGCGAAAGTGGATGGCCGGTGCTGCTCGACACTTGCGACTATGATGCGATCGCTGCGACGGCCATCAAGGAGCGATATCCTTGGTTTTCGCCTCCTGGAAAGCTTGCTTCCGCACAATACCAAGACGTCATGATAGCCTTCTACCCGCCGACAGACGTGATGCCGGGCGGCACCGCTCACGCCACCATCGGCGTCCGCGACTGTAGGGTCAAAGAGGTGTGGATCACGCAGTAGCGGCAGCTACCTGCCCCGGATCGTCCGCCCCACCGGCGCCAGAGACAGCTTGGCCAGCTCGACGTTCTTCAACGCGAATGGGATGCCGATCAGGCTGACGAACTGCGCCCCGGCGATCAGGATATGGGCCAGGGCGATGTACCAGCCCGCCAGCACCAGCCAGATCACGTTCAGCCCGACGCCCAGACATCCGACGCCCAGATCGGCGGGGTTGGGATCACGCCAGACAATCTCGCGCCCGAACGGCCAGAAGGAATAGCTGGCGATCCGCCAGGCCGAAAACGCCCACGGCAGCCCTACCACTGTCAACGCCAGCAACAACCCGCCCAACAGCCAGGCCAGGCCCGAAACAAAGCCGCCCAGGAAGAACCACAGCAGGTTCAGGAACAGTCGGATCAAGGTCGTCTCTCCACGCGCGGAACACCGCGACACCCCTTGATATGGCGAAAGGCCCCGCCTGTGACAGCGGGGCCTCGGTGAATTCGCGATAAGGCGACGCTAGTGCTTCTCGGTCCAGCGCGCCTTGGCTTCGTCCTTGGTCAGGTTCAGGTGGACGTGCTCGTCGACATGATCGACCCAACTGACCGGGATCATGTGGTGCTTCAGGCCTGCGCCCATGTCGAACTTGGCCAGCTCGATCTGATCGCCCATGACATGGTCCACCCGGCCGACGTGCCCGCCGTCCGAACCCACGACTTCGAGATGTTCCTTGATCATCGAGGCGCTTACCATGGTTGTCTCCATTGCTGATTGCGGGAGAGGGTGAAACGAGGCACGCCGCTTTCGGGTTCATCACAAATGACCGTTCAGGGAGTTCACGATGTCGCTGACCATCCATCACGCCCCTCAGTCCCGCTCCACCCGCCTGCTCTGGCTGCTGGAGGAATTGGGCGCCGACTACGACATCCACTACGTCGAGATCGAGCGACAGGGCGGCCAAGCTCATGCAGACCCCAGCAACCCCCACCCGCTGAAACAGGCCCCCTCCGTCAGCGTCGACGGCCAGTTGCTGGTCGAGTCCGTGCTGATCTTCCTCTTCCTGACCGACCGCTTCCCCGAGGCGAAGCTGGCGCCCGGCCCCGATGATCCGCGCCGGGCCGAGTACCTGTCGTGGCTGGGTCTCTACAACAATGTGCTGGAAAGCGTCCTGACCTCGGGCCCGCCCGACAGCTGGAACGACCTGAGGAAGGCCGGCTACGCCGCACTGGACCAGCGCTGGCCCGCGGCCATCAAGGACGGCGGCTATATCCTGGGCGAGTTCTCGGCCCTCGACATCCTGTTCGGTAGCCTGCTGCAATGGTTCCGCGCCGCCATGTCGGCGGGCGAGCCCTATGATTCCTACACCCAGCGCATCGGCGGCCGCCCCGCCCTCAAGCGCGCCTGGGCCAAGGACAGCCCCGAGGGCCACGTCTGATGGGCGAGATCGTCAACCTGAACAAGGCGCGCAAAGCCCGCGACAAGGCCGAGGCCAAACGCACCGCTGACGCCAACCGCCTGACCTTCGGTCGCACCAAGGCCGAGCGCCAGACGACGCAAAAGGAACGCGACCGCGGCGCCGCTAGATTGGATGGTCACAGGCTGGACGACGCCAAAGACGACTAGGCGCCAGGACGACATCGGCGGTGTGCCAAGCATGGCGTCGATGCTTCATCGAAACCGATACAATTCGCTGCTGATCGCCGGTTCAGAACTTGCGCGAGCCAGTTCGACTATAGATCGAAACGGCCGCTCCAGCCGTCGAAAGCGACTTCGACATTGTCGGGAAGAGACGCTGACAGTGCATTGTAATCCAGATCAATATGAAGGTTCGTCAGCACCGCACGACCGACCCCGGCCCGCGCAATCCAATCCAGCGCCTTGTCGACATGGGCATGGGTGGGATGCGGCGTGTAGCGCAGGGCGTCGATGATCCACAGTTCAGCCCCTCGCACCGCCTCCAGCGCCGCCTCGTCCAGGTCGGACACATCGCTGGAATAGGCGACCGGCCCCAGCCGATAGCCGACCGAACGGATCGGCCCATGCGCCTGATCGAAGGTGACGACCGGAATCGCGCCGCCTGCGCCATCGACGCTCCAGGCTTGGCCATGCGGCGGAATGCGTTGCGCCTCCAAGATGGCCGGATAGCCATGATGGCTTTCGAAGATGTAGTCGAACCGGGTCGTCAGGGCGTGATGGGTGGCCGGGTCCATCCAGGCCTGGATGCGCCGCCGCGCATGGATGGCGAAGACGCGCAGATCGTCGATCCCATGGGTCTGATCGGCGTGGTCGTGGGTATAGAGAACCGCATCGACGTGACGAATTTCGGCCGCCAACGCCTGTTGCCGCAGATCGGGCGAGGTGTCGATCAGGACGCTGGTGGTCCCGGCCGGGCCGTGACGCCGCGCCAGCATGGAGCAACGAGTGCGCCGGTTTCTGGGCTCGCCCGGATCACAGTCGCCCCAGTCGCCGTCGCCGCGCGGCACGCCGCCGGACGAGCCGCAACCGAGGATGACGATCTCCAGTTCGCCCGCCTCGCTCATTCGGCAGGCCGGGGGATGCGGTCGAACAGGGCGAAGAAGGCGTCGGTCGTGCGCTGCTCGGCCTCCTGTGGCGTCCAGCCCCGAACTTCCGCGAGCTTTTGCAGCACCAGTCCGACATAGGCCGGTTCGTTGCGCCGTCCGCGATGCGGGATGGGCGCCAGATAGGGGCAGTCCGTCTCGACGATGATCCGATCCTCCGGCATCCGGCGAATGACCTCGCGCACGTCCTCCGCCGCCTTGAAAGTGGCGATGCCGGAAACGGAAAACCAGGCGCCGAGTTCCGCTGCGGTTTCAGCCAGTTCGACGCCGCTAGTATAGCAATGCATCAGCAGTTTGAACGGCCCCCTGGCGTGCTCCTCGCGCAGAATGGCCGCCATCACATCGTCGGCCTCACGCGTATGCACCACCAGGGGCAGGCCGGTCCGGCGCGCCGCGTCGATATGCTGACGGAAGACCGCCGCCTGCTCATCGCGCGGGCTGAGGTCGTAGTGGAAGTCCAGACCGCATTCGCCAATGCCGATGACGCGCGGGCGCTGGGCCAGAGCCACCAGTTCGTCGGCGGTCAGCTCGACATGGTCCTTGGCTTCATGCGGGTGGGCGCCGACTGTGCACCAGATGTCGTCGTGCGCCATGGCCAGGGCGTGGGTGGCCTCAAAGGTCGACAGCTTGTCCGAAATCTCGACCATCAGGCGCACCCCGGCCTGGCGAGCGCGGGCGATGACTTGGTCGCGATCCTCGTCGAACTGAGGGGCGTGCAGATTGACGTGACTGTCGATGATCATCTCAGGGCCTTGGTGCGGGCGATGTCGGCCAGGGCGCCGGCCAAGACGTCGGCGCGGTCCAGGTTGATGGCCGCCGTGCGGTCCGGCAACTCGGCCAGGCGGGTCCACAGCTCGGCCCAGCGTGCGCCCTGCCCCGCCGGCGCCTCCAGCGCGCGCACCTTGACCGCCGCGATCAGCCGATCCATCAGGGCCTCGAACCGCGCCTGGCCTTCAGCCCCCCGAAAACCGTCAGCGACAGCCAGCTGCTCGGTCCGATCGACACTGTCGCCCAGCACCCAGCTGCGCGCCAGGGCGTCGACTTCCTGCATGGCGCCCGACGACAGAGCCAAGGCCGCGCCCGGCGATCCACCGGCCATGTCAGCGGCCAGTCGCGCATCCTCAGGGTCGGCTCCGGTGCGATTGCGCACCAGGGTTTCCAGCTGATCCGGCGTCCAGATCGGGAAACTGAGACGACGGCAACGCGAGCGGATCGTCGCCAGCAGCCGCCCCGGTGGATGGGTCACCAGCAGCAGAACGCCACGCTCAGGCGGCTCTTCAAGAATTTTCAGCAAGGCATTGGCGGCATTGATGTTCAGGTCATCAGCAGCATCAATGATGGCGACCCGATACTGGGCCTGCGACGGGCTCTTGGCGAAGAAGCCCGGCAGATCGCGCGCCTGATCGACCGAGATCGTCTTCTTCTGCTTGCCGCCCTCGACCAGCCGCTCCATCACCAGCAGATCGGGATGGGACTGGGCGGAAACCAGCTGGCTGACCGGATCATAGGGCGCGGTCCCCAGCGGCCCGCGCGTCAGATCCGGCGCCGCGCCCAGCAGGCGGCGCGCGGCGCGATAGGCGAAGGTCGCCTTGCCGCTGCCCTCGACCCCGCACAGCAGCCAGGCATGATGCAGCCGGCCCCGATTCAGCGCGTCCAGAAAGGCCTCTTCGGCCGCGACGTCCGGGACCAGATCATACCGGTCGCGCGGGTGTTCGCTCACAGCAGCCGCTCGGCGACGGCGCTCCGCAGGCGTTCGGACACAGCCTCAAGCTCGCCCGTGGCGTCGATCACGACGCAGCGTTCCGGGTGACGGCGCGCCACGCCGAGGAAGCCCTCACGAAGCTTTTGATGGAAGGCCAGGCCCTTGGACTCGAACCGCGTCTCGAACAGGCCGCGACCAAAGGCGCGCTCCAGACCGACCTCGACCGGCAGGTCGAACACCAGGGTCAGGTCCGGCTGATCCTCCGCCACGATGGCGGCGTCCAGGGCCTCGATCAGGCTCTCCGGCGCGCCGCCGCCAGCGCCCTGATAGACGCGGCTGGAGTCGGCGAAACGATCACAGACGACCCACTTGCCCTCGTCCAGCGCCGGTCGAATGGTGCGCTCCAGATGGTCCGAGCGCGCGGCGTACATCAGCAGGGTCTCGGTGCGCGGCGACCAACGCTCGGCGTCTCCGGCCACCACGATGTTGCGGATGACCTCAGCCCCCGGTGAACCGCCGGGTTCGCGCGTTTGAATGACGTCGATTCCAAGCGAGCGAAGATGCTCGACCAGCAGGCGCGCCTGCGTGGTCTTGCCGGCTCCCTCGCCGCCTTCGAATGTGATGAACTTACCGCGCTGCACCCGCGCACAATGGCGAGCGCGGCGCGACAGGCAAGCCCTAACCGCCTGATATCAACAGCGCGTCGCCAAACCCGCGTGCGATGACCGCTTGGCGGGCCTGTTCCGCGGCGTTGGCGTCAGGCCAGGGACCGACGATCACCCTAAACAGGGGCCGTCCGTCGCTGCGAATGTCCTGAACTGAAGCCCGGTCGCCCAGTCGGTCAGCGATTCGCTTGGCCGCCCGGCGATCGGAAAAGGCGCCGGCCTGAACCCAATAGGCCGAGGTCTCCAAAGCTGCGGGCGCAGCCGCCTGACGCGGGGCTGTCGGTCGTGCGGCAGGGGCGACGTCCGCCCGTTGCATCGGCGTGCCGCCGCCCGTGCGCGGCGCCCGCCCGACATAACGCACCCGCACCTCGCCCACCCCTTGCGACAACAGGCCCAACTCCTCAGCCGCCGCACGCGACAGATCGATGATCCGGCTATCGACAAAGGGGCCGCGATCATTGACCCGCAGGATGACCCGACGCCCATTGGCGCGGTTGGTCACCTCGACCAGGCTGGGCAGAGGCAGGGTCTTATGCGCCGCCGTCAGGGCGTTCATGTCGAACCGCTCGCCGGTCGAGGTCGGGCGACCGTGGTGCTGTGATCCGTACCAGGACGCCTGTCCGACTTCGTCATAGCCGGGCTGTTCAGCCGGACGATACCAGCGGCCACGGATCTGATAGGGCCGCATCGTGCCCGACACGATGGGCGCGGGATCGGTCACAACCGGCGGACGCAGCGGAGCGTCTCGCCCCCCGCCGAAACTGGCGCAGGCTGCCAGGGTGGAAAAGACGGCGGCGACCGCCGCGCCCTTCAACAATTTCGCCATCATGGCCGCACGCACTCCGGTTCACTCGAAGTGATCATCGCCGAGGACGTTTCCGGTTTGGTTAACAAGGCGTTTGAGGCTATCGCCCGGTCGCGGCGACGCCTGTGCGCCCGCGCCCCTTTGAAGCGAGCACCTTGAAACCCTCCCTCTACCAGACCCGTTCGGGCGTCTTCGCCTTGGCGACCCTGTGCTGCATCCTGTGGGGCAGCGCCTATCCGGCCATCAAGAACGGCTATGCCCTGCTGCATATCGCCCCGAGCGACATCGCCAGCCAGATGCTGTTCGCCGGCTGGCGCTTCGCCTTGGCGGGCGCCATCCTGCTGATCGTGGCTGCGGCGATGAAGAAGCCCATCTTCGCGCTGAACGGACGTCAGATGCGCCAGGTCGCCCTGCTGGGCCTGACTCAGACCGCGATCCAGTACGTCTTCTTCTATGTCGGCCTGGCCCACGCCAGCGGCGTGAAGTCTTCGATCATGAACGCCACCGGCGTCTTCTTCAGCGTGGTCCTGGCCCACTTCGTCTATGCGAACGACCGGATCACCGCCCGCAAGGCCATGGGCTGTCTGATCGGTTTCCTTGGGGTCGTCGTGGTCAACCTGGGCGGCGGCGCCTTGGGCTTCGACTTCCGTCTTCTGGGAGAAGGTTTCGTCATCATCGCCGCCTTTGTCCTGGCGGCGGCCTCGATCTACGGCAAGCACCTGTCGGCCGCCATGGACCCCATGGTCATGACGGGTTGGCAACTGTTCATTGGCGGCCTGATCCTGACCGGCATCGGCATGGCCGGCGGCGGTCATCTGGAGGCGCTTGGCCTCCACTCCGGCGCCCTGCTGCTCTATATGGCGCTGCTGTCCTCGGTCGCCTTCGCCGTGTGGAGCCTGCTGCTGAAACACAATCCGGTCGGCTTGATCGCGGCTTTCAACTTCCTGATCCCGGTCTTCGGGGTGGCGCTCTCGGCTATCTTCCTGGGCGAATCCCTGTTGCGTTGGAGCTATCTGGCGGCGCTGGTTCTGGTCTGCGCCGGCATCTGGCTGGTGACCCGGCCGTCCGCACCCGCGAAGGCCTGACCCGCTCCGCGCCTCGCCTGCGCTTTATGCTTGGGCGAGCGCGAACTTGACGCTATGCACGCCTCCGCGCGCTGTCTCGACTCGCGCCGCCGGTCGCCAGAACCAGACCGGCTCGATGTGGAAGTGTGGCCGAGTGGTTTAAGGCACTGGTCTTGAAAACCAGCGACGGTGAGAGCCGTCCGTGGGTTCGAATCCCACCGCTTCCGCCAACCGTCTTGTTTTCTAACGGACTTTCCCCGCTCGAATCTGCTCCCTCCAAACCTGCGAGCGGCGGAGGCGGCATTCCACTGCAGCGCCAAGGTGAACGCGAGTTCACTGGGCATCCTCTTCCCGCCTCTCTACACGAGGATCGATAAAACTGAGTTTTTCCGGAGGGGCGCGTGTCGAGAGTTCATTGGTGTTTGTTAGCGATGCTTCTGGGCAGTCTGGCCGCCCTTGCAGGCGCCGCCGCCGCCGAGGAGCCAGCGCCTCCGCCTTTTCAGGCGCGGCTCGCTCAAGTGACTGCACCTCTGGACGTCAGCCCTGCCGGGTTCTCTGGTGCGGGCGCGGCCACACTTACGGACGCCGTCGCCGCCAGCCGTTATGTCTTGATCGGCGAGAGCCATCTGACCCGCGAAATCCCCGCATTCACGACCCAGATTTGCCGTCTGATGGCGCCTTCCGGGCTGACCGCCATGGCCATCGAGACTGGTCCCGAAGCCGCCCGCGTGGTTGATTCCGTTATGAGATCGGCGGACCGCGAAGCACGGATCGCAGCCTTCATGCGCCGTCACCCCGACGGGATCGCTTTCTTCAACGCGCGCGACGAAGTTCAGATGGCGGGCGATTGCGCCGCCGTCGCTGGACCGGATTTCGCCTTGTGGGGGCTCGACCAGGAATTCCTCGGTTCCAGCGGCCATCTGCTTCAGGAGATGCTCGCCGCCCGCCCCGGACCCAGAGCGCACGCCGCCCTGAGCGAACTGGCCGCTCAGGATCAGGCGGCGACCGCCGCAGCGCTCGCTTCAGGTTCACCCGGTGACTTGTTCCTGTTCTCGGTCACGCAGGAGGCGCTCGATCAGGCCGCCGCCGCCGTCTCACAGGACGGAGGGGAACGCGTCCAGCATCTGTTCGGCCTGCTGACGGAGACCCGCGCCATCTATCAGGCGTCGCAGACCAGGCAGGGAGATCCGAACGGGCGCCGGGCGCGGCTGATGAAGCGCACCCTCGCCGCTCATCTCGCAGACAATCCTGGCGCACGCGTCCTGATGAAGTTCGGCGCATGGCACTTCTACAAGTCGCTCAATCCGCTCGATCAACGTGACCTCGGCGCCTTTGTGGCGGAACGCGCCGACGGCGAGGGCGTCGCGGCCCTGCATATCATCGTGCTCGGAGCCAAAGGCACAGAAGCCGGCTATGATGGCGTCGGACGGCCAGCAGTCGTTCGCGGATTCGATATGATGGATGACGAAGGCCCGGACTGGCGCAAGGATGTCACCCTCGCGCGGTCCGCTGACGTCTCGCCAGACTCCTGGATGCTGGTGGATCTCCGGAAGCTGAGAACCGACGGTCTGGCCTCGGCGCCGGCGGAGTGGCGTCAGCTGGCGCTGGGCTATGATATCGCCATTCTGGCTCCGACACTCACCGCCTCCAGCCTGCTGGGCGCAGAAAAGGCGGCGACGCCTTGATCTGATGTCATAAGGATCAGTCTGGCGCCCAATGCCGATATTGGTTCGCGCCAGACGATCCAGGTCGAGCCGACTTGGGCTAGTGCGCCCTGATCGAAATCGGAGCGCCGCCGCCTCGTCTGGATTGGATCGACATTCGGGCTAGAGTGAAATCATGCGGACCTTGGCTCCAGAATGAGAAACGCCGAGATCACCCGTCAGGTCCTCCTGCGCGCGGCGCTGAAGCTCTTCGCCGAGGAGGGTTTCGAAACGGTCGGCGTGCGCGACATCGGCTTGCGGGCCAAGGTCGATCCGTCGCTGGTCAATCGCTACTACGGCGGCAAGGATGAGCTCTTCATCGAGGTGGTGAAGGCCTGCGAGGCCGATTGGCGCCGCCTGTGGGGCGAAAAGACGGACTTTGCGGCCCGCGTCGCAAGGGAGGTGCTTCAGGGCGGGAACGACGGAAAGGTGCTCCAGGGCCTCCTCATCCTGCTGAGAGTGACCGGCTCGGAGCGCGCACGACACCTCGTCGACAAAACGCTGGGCTCCAGCATGTTCGGCCAAGTCGAGAGCTGGCTTGATGGCCCGGACGCTGATGTGCGAGCCCGCCTGCTGATCGCGCTGATTGGCGGCATGGCGTTCGCCCGCGACCTGAGCGGCGACTTTCCATTGAAGGAGGCCAGAGCCGCCGCTCTGGCGCAGGCATTCGAGGCCTCCATCGAACAGCTTCTGACGTCTTCGCCCAAGCCTATATCGCAATCAATCGCGCCGCCGCTGAACCGCGCCGTCACATCCTGAGACTGACAAGCGCGGCCCTTGACCTGACCAGACCTCGCGCGCCACCACAGGGCGCTCGGGAGCCTGATATGCAGAATCGATACGGAAAACTCGCCTCATGGGTCTATGACCTGGACAAGCCCGTCGGCCATTCGTTCGGAGATCAGGAATTCTATCGGGCGCGGCTGTCGCAGTGCGACAGCGGACCCGTGCTGGAGCCCGCAGTCGGCAACGGACGCCTGTTCATCCCCCTGATCGAGGCGGGGTTTGAGATGGAAGGCTTCGACGCCTCGGTTGAAATGCTGGGCTATTGCCGGGAAGAGTGCCGCAAGCGGGGTCTTTCCGCCCCGCTGACGCAGCAGTCGTTTGAAAGCTATGTCTCCAAGACCCGCTTTTCCGCGATCATCATCCCGGCCGGCTCGTTTCAATTGATCACCAGCACGGCGTCGGCCACCGCCGTGCTCAGGCGATTTCACGATCACCTGGCCCCAGGCGGCCGACTGATCCTCGACCTCGACCCCATCGGCGGTTTTCTGGACAGCCCCGAGTCCGTCCGCTCATGGACCACGGATGAAGGCGACCTGTTGACCCTCACCGCCCGCCGGGTGGAAACGGACTACATCGCCCAGACCACCCTGTCCCACCTTCGCTATGAACACTGGCGGGACGGTGTCCTGGCGGCGACGGAGTTGGACCTGTTCAAGCTGCGCTGGTGGGGCGTCCATGAGTTCGAACTGGCCTTGAGGGCCGCAGGCTTCACGGACGTGTCGGCCTGCGGCGGGTATCAACACGGTCGAGCCCCGGATCGGGACGACCAGATCATCAGTTTCGAAGCCCGGCGTCCGGCCTAGACCGACGCCGTCGGAGACGTCATGTCGCGCATTGTCTTTATTCTGTTCAGCCTCGCCGCCCTTCTGGGCGGGCTCAATGCACTGGTGCTGATCTACGACCTTGTGGCGCTGACCTCGACCTATCTGGTGACGGCCATCGTGGCGGCTCTGTTCGCACTGACGGCGGCGCTTGTAGGGGGCGTCGGCCTGGAGCTCTCACGAGCGCTGGCGGCCTCGACGGCCTCGCCCCTGCCGCTTCAACGCTCCCTGCGCCGCCTTGCGGGGCTGCTCTCGACAGCCGGACTGATGACGGCGGCGGTCTATGCGCTCACCCTGGTCGGGATGATCAGTCGTCAGGCGACGGGAACGCCCGTGTTCGGCTAAACCGCCGCCCTAAAGCGACACGTCGCCGCTTCAGGATTTCCGCGATTTCAAATCCGGGCGGTTCGCGCGGATGTTGTCGAGAGGCACCCACCCTGTCTCGCCGTCGGGAATGCGAACGGCCCATAGCCAGCCGTTCAACTGACGCTGTCCACGCAGTTCCTCGCCTTCCAGGACAGTGAGTTCCCGGTTGGTGAAATCCTCCAGCATCGTGGCCGAGCCGTCTGCATGGCGATCAAGGATTTGCCCCGGCACGTAGCCCGGTTCCTGTCCCGGAGCCGAACAGAGATACCAGTCGGGCCAGCCTTCGGGACCGTCGTAAAGCGCGCCAACCCAAACCTGGTCCCCCTTCTTCAGGGCCAGCGGCGCGGGGAATTCGCTGACATGCGGCTGAATGACGATGTAGCTCTGATCGTGCGTCACGTTTTCCTCTCGCTGAATTTCGGCGACCTCAGGACAGAGCGGCCAGTTGCGCCAGATGGGCCTCAAACCCCACATCCGCGCCTGCGGCGTTGATCGTGTCGAAATAGTCATGCCAGCCGGTGGCGGCGATTCCTGCAAGCAAGGCGTCCAAGGCCGCCTCATCCGGGAAACGCCAGAGGGCGAAGAAGGCATGGGAAGCGGCATGGATCTTCCCTGCATCGCGCGCGCCGATGGCCAGGACTTCGACGCCCATCGCGGCCAAAGCCTCCATTCCTCCGCCGACCAAAGCGAAGAAGGCGGCGCGCTGGCTCGCATCAAGCGCCAGCCAGGCAGGTTTGGGCGAGTAGAGTTCAGCCAGATACAGCGACATCAGCCAGGGTCCTCGACGTTGGAATTTGAAAGGCGCTCAGTTCGACGTCCAGCGTCTGTGCGCAGCCAGATCTTGTGAAGAAGCCGGGCGAGGCTCTCGCGTTCGCCTGGGTCGATGTCGCCGAACAGGGCGTCGATCCATGCGGCGTGTTCAACGAAAACCGCCCTGGCCGCAGCCTCGCCGCGCGGCGTGAGCCACACCTGCAGGCTGCGACGGTCTTGGGGATCAGGGGCTCGGCGGACCAGACCGTCCCGCTCCAGTCCATCGAGCAGTCCGGTGACGGTGGCGCGGCTCACCCCGAGTTGCTCGGCGAGCACATGGGGCGCAGCCGCCTCGCCTCGCCCCTCAAGGATGCAGATGAGCACGAAACGCGCTTCCGATAGCCCGTGAACCCCAAGGCGAGTCGCGCAATCCTGATCAATGGCCGCAGCCAGGGACAGAACCTCGAAGCAGGCGTTCAAGCCGCCCGTTGGCACGTCTTGCTGCCGAGCTTTCGCGAGAACGGCGTGGTGTTTGGCCTGAAGAAACATAATAAGGCGGCTTATTATAAGCCTACAGACTAGAGTCAACTCCCCCAGCGTCGTCACCGCTCGTGGAGCAAGCGAACACCTCCCTGCCCCGCACCGCCAGGACGGCTCAGAAGCCTTGCTGCGAAGACTCTGCGGCGGCCTTCGCCAGCGCGCGTTTGATGGGTCGTTGCAGCCCAAACAGGATCACGGCGCTGACGCCCGCTACGACGGCGTGCGCCATCCAGAAGCGATCCGCAGCCATGGTCTCGAACCGCGTCCCGGCCCAGCCCACCAGATTGTTCGCCACAAAGAGGTGGAGGTAGAATATCCCTACGATCGTCGCCCCGACGGCTTTCGGCGCCATGCGGACATAGAGCGCCAGAGCCACAGGCACGAGGTGCGCAAAGCCGATGCTGTTGATGATGTGGAAGGCGACCGCCCACCACAGGCTGATCTTGGCGCCGTTCGTCGATTGCGCCGCCCCCGCCGCCAGCACCACGAAGGCCAACACCGTGACGCCGGCGCCGATGACCAGCTTGGTGATCTCATCCGGCTCGGGGAAGCGGCGCGACCAGAGGCGCCAGAACAGGACCGAAAGCGCGAGCATCACCACCGAGGCGGCCGCATCAAAGGTGATGAGCCAGCTGGTCGGCATGGTGTGGCCAAGCAGCGAGAAATCGAAGCTGTTCTGCGCCCAGATCATATAGGCGTTGAAGATCTGCTGATTGCCGAGAAGCGCCAGCGCCAGCACGGGCAGCATGGCCAACAGCAGGCCCAGGACGCGCCAATCGGTCTTCGACAACCGATGGCGGGCTTCATGCTTTTTGCCGGCGACGGGCGGATCGACGGGGAGGAAACGCGCGCCGGCCAGATAGACGCCAAGCCCAACCGCCATACCGATGCCCGCCGCCCCGAAGCCGTAGTGCCAGCCGTAGACCTCGCCCAACGTGCCGCAGACAAGCGGCGAGGCGATGACGCCCGCGCTGATGCCCAGATAGAAGATCTGAAAGGCGTCGGCGCGCGCATTGTCCTCAGGAGCGTACAGGCTGCCGACCTGGACCGCGATATTGCCCTTGAAGCAGCCCGTCCCGATCGCAAGGCAGGCCAGCGCCCACAGGAAGGATACGTCGAACGCCATCAGGAAGTGGCCGAGCGTCATCAGCGTGGCGCCGAGCAGGATCGTCCGAGTCCGCCCCAGCCAGCGATCCGCGATCACCCCCCCCAGAACCGGCGTCAGGTAGACCAGACCCGTGTAGATGCCGAAAATCGCCGATGCGAGGGCCTGGATCGACAGCGGGCCGTAAACGCCTTCCACCACGGCGCGGAATTGTGCGAACCCGGCGACGCTCTCGATATGCCCCGGCTGAAGCAGTTGCCCGACCATGTAGAGGACCAGAAGGGTCTGCATGCCGTAGTAGGAAAACCGCTCCCAGGCTTCGGCGAACGCCAGATACCAGAGGCCGACCGGATGGCCGAACAGGCGTCGTCCCGACGGGCAGCCAGCGACGGGCGCGGTCGCCGATATCGCAGCCGCGCTGACGGGCGTGTGCGCGCCCGCCTGCTCGGTCATAACCTGCCCCCGGCGCGGCAAGCCGGCTTCGCGGCGGACATCCCTGTCAGGACTGACTGATGCTTCATTATCCCCTCCAGAATAACTCAGACTGAGCGGACGCGGCGACGCCGCCCCATCGGCGCCACGCGTCAAGCATTGAAGCTCTTCACAAGGACATAGTATACGTTATCTGATCTAGCAACGCCGTCGGAGGGAACGTCATTGGTCAAGGGGAACGCGTTAGGGCTAGGGGCGCACCGCATCCCCGTCATGGACATGCACACAGCGGGCGAGCCGGTGCGCATCTTCGACGCCGCCGGGCTAGGGGTCCAAGGCGCGACAATCCTTCAGAAGCGCCGCGACATGGGCGACCGCTTCGATCACCTGCGCCGCGCCATGATGCTGGAGCCGCGCGGCCACGCCGACATGTACGGGGCGATCCTGACGCCGCCCGGCGACCCCGCCTACGACGCTGCGGTCCTGTTCACCCACAACTCAGGCTATTCGACGATGTGCGGCCACGCCACAGTCGCCCTTGGTCGCTTTCTCTATGACCAGGCGCGTGTTCAGGGCCGAACGCAGACCCGCTTCACGCTAGAATGCCCCTGCGGTCCGGTCGCCATCGAGATCACCCCGGATACCGATCCCGCAGCCGCGCCCGTTGTGCGGTTCGAGAGCGTCGAATCCTTTGCTCTCACGCTTGACGACGGCATCGATCTGCAAGGCTTTGGGCAGGTCCAGTTCGATGTCGGCTATGGCGGCGCCTTCTACGCCATCCTGCCGAGCTACAGGCTCGGCCTCGACTTCCATCAGACGCCCCTCATCCAGTTGGTCGAAGCCGCCGGAAAACTGGTCGCTGAACTGCGCGCGACGCGGAGTTTCCGCCACCCCGAGGAACCGGACCTCTCCTTCCTCTACGGCGCCATCCTGACTGACAGTGATCGCCTGGCGCCAGGCCGACTGACGCATAACCTCTGCTGGTTCGGCGAGGCCCAGATTGATCGCAGCCCCACCGGCAGCGGCGTTTCCGCCCGCCTCGCCGTCGCCCATGCGCGTGGCCAGATCGCGCCCGGCGACAGCATCCCCTTCGCCGGCGCTTCAGGGCAGACTTTCGAGGGCGCTGTCGCCCGACCGACCGAGCACGGCATCACCGCCGCCGTCTCGGGCCGCGCCTATTACATGGCGCGCTCAGAGCTGATCCTCGAGGCGCAGGACCCCTTCATCCACGGCTTCACCCTACCGGCCCGCTTCGGCGATTTCCTGCCGGCCTGACCGCCCGCGCGCATTGAAACCCAAGGATACGTGATGGACAGATTGCAGATCGCCGCCGGCTGGACCCCCGCGCGGCTCGCCAGCCTCCGCGCCGAGATGGCCCAGAGCGGCCTCGACGGCTTCATCATCCCTCGCTGGGACGCGCATCAGTCCGAGTATGTGGTGGTCGCCGACGAACGGTTGGCCTGGGCCACCGGCTTCTCGGGAACCTGGGGGCTGGCCGTCGTCACGCGGGATCGCGCGGCGGTCTTCGTCGATGGCCGCTATACGGTGCAAGCCGCCGCCGAGGTCTCGACCGCGCATTTCGAGCTGCAGCACCTCTACGACGAGCCGGTCGAGCGTTGGCTGGCCGGCGCCGCCGCGCGCGGCGCTGTGTTCGGCTATGACCCGCTGATCCTCAACCCAGCCCTCTACGCCCAGATCGAACCGACGATGATCGAGCAGGGCGCATCCTTGCGCGCGGTTTCGCCGAACCCGATCGACCGCGCGTGGGTTGATCGGCCCGACACCCCCGTCAAGCCGGCCTTCCCCTTCCCAGTCGCATTCTCGGGCGAGACCTCGCTGTCGAAGCGCCAGCGCCTGGCCGAGCGTCTGCGCGCGGCGCGCATTGATCTGCTGGTCGAGACCCAGACCGACAATATCGCCTGGCTGCTCAACTGGCGCGGGGACGAGGTCCCCGACAACCCTGTCGTCCAAGCCTTTATGCTGGTCGACGCCACCGGCGCGATCGACCTGTTTGTCGACGCCCGCAAGCTGGGCGACGCGGTCGCTGAGTTCGAGCTGGACGGCGTGACCCTGCACGCGCCCTCAGCCTTCCTTCAGCGTCTGAGCGAACGCCTGAAACGTGGCGAACGGGTCTCGATGGACCCCAGATTCTCGCCGGTCGGCGCCGCAACAACGGCGCGCGAGGCCAGCGCGACCGTCCTCATCGAACCCGACCCCCTGACCGCGCTCAAGGCGGTCAAGAATCCGGTCGAACTGGCCGGACTGCGTGCGGCGTCAAAACGCGACAGCATCGCCTGGGTCCGTTTCCTGGCCTGGCTGGACGCCAAGATCGCCGCGACGCCGATTTCGGAAATGGACGCCGAGGAGGAAATCCTGCGCTATCGCGGCGAACTGGAGCATTTCGTCAGCCCCAGCTTCCGCACCATCGCCGGCGCCGACGCCAATGGCGCCATGTGCCATTACAACGCCCCCGCCGACGGCGGCGCGATGATCCGGCGTGACAGCCTGTTCCTGATCGATTCCGGCGGACAGTATCTGGACGGCACCACCGACACGACGCGCACCGTCTGTTTCGACGAACCGCCCGCCATCTGGAAAAAACACTACACCCTGGTGCTCAAGGGCCATATCCGCCTGGCGACCCTGCGTTTTCCAGACGGCACGCGCGGCTATCAGATCGACGCTTTCGCCCGCGAGGCCCTTTGGGCGCACGGTCTCGACTATGACCACGGCACAGGCCACGGCGTCGGCCACTTCCTGTCGGTGCATGAACACCCCCAGCGGATCGGCAAGGACCCGGTCATGGCGCCCATCACGGCGGGCATGACCCTGACCAACGAGCCGGGCTACTACGAGGCCGGGCGCTACGGCATCCGCATTGAGAATCTCTGCGAGGTGGTCGAGGACGGCGCCGGGTTCATCCGGCTGCGCGACATGACCCTGGTTCCGCTGGATCGTCGCCTGATCGACGCAGATCTGCTGACCGAGCAAGAGCGCGCCTGGGTCGATGGCTATCATGCCCGCGTGCGGTCAGAGTTGGCCGACCTGATCTCCGATCCGCTCGCAAACGACTGGCTGATCGCCAATACGGCGCCGCTCTAGCGACAGGAAAACCGTTCGATCCGCAGGGCGTCCAGCCAGACTGGGGCCGGTCGTCCCAGCGCCATCTGCTCCAGAATCTCGGCCGACGAGGCCGCCAGCGTCAGCCCCAGATGCTGATGGCCAAAAGCATAGTGGATCGCCGGATGCGCCTGGAGCCGTCCAATCGCCGGCAGATAGTCGGCCAGCGTCGGTCGCGGCCCACACCAGCGGTCGGGCGTGTCGGCGAAAACGACGCCGAGGGCCTTCAGGTGCGCCTCAATGTGACGCCACTTGCGCGGGTCCGGCGCCGCCGACGGATCGCCGAACTCAACGTGGCTGGAGGCGCGCAGACCGCCGTCGAAGCGGGCGACGGCCAGGGCACGGTCTTCGAACACCGTCAGGGGCAGGTCTTCAGGCCAGTCATGAACAGCGGACTGCACCGAATAGCCCCGCTCTCCGATCAGCGGAACGCGCACGCCCAGCGGCGCCATCAGGTGCGCGGACCAGGCCCCAGCGGCGACCACCACCTTATCCGCGTCCACGACCGCTCCGTCCGCCAGCACCACCTCAGCGGCCTCGGCTACGGGCCGCACAGCCGTCACGTCGCCATGCACCACGCGCCCGCCGAGTCGCTGAAAGCCTCTCAAAAGGGCGTCTCGCACCCGTTGAGGTTCGCTGACCTGGCCGGTGCCGCTGAAGCGGATTCCGCCGGCGGGGCGCACGGCCAGCACGCCGTCGTAAGCGGCTAGGTCGTCCGCATCCATCGGTCGGAAGGTCGCGCTTCCGGTGCGAGCCGCGCGCCACGCCTGAAGACCCCGCCGGGCCGCCTCCGGCGTCGACCAGACGACGGCATGGCCGGTCGGGCGGATCAGACCCTCGGGAGCCTCAGCCAGGGCGGTCAGCCGCCCCCAGGCCCCTAGCGGATCTTGCAGCAGGCGCGCCAGCATGTCCGCCCCATGCACCGCAGAGGCGGGCCTTGAAGCGGCCAGGAAACGCAAGGCCCAGGGTCCCCACAGGCCGACATCGCGCGCTCGGAAGTCCAGCGGCCCGCCGAAGGCGAACAGCCGCCCGACGGCGCTCTGCAACGTGGCGGGCGACGGCATGGGCTCGCACTGTTCGGCGGCGATGTGACCGATGTTGCCGAAGGAGGCGCCGCGCCTGGGATCGCCCCGGTCAATCAGCACCACCTGAAACCCCGCCGCCTGTAGTCGAAGGGCGATCGCCGCCCCGACCAGACCGCCTCCAACCACCGCCCAGGATTGAGACGTCGTCACGCCGAGGCGGCCTCGCCAAAGGGGTCGTCCAGGCTGTGCGACGGCTGGGTGAACCAGACGGGCCCTGCCTCGCCCATGTAGAAATGGTCTTCCAGACGAACGCCGAACTGGCCCGGGATGACCAGCATGGGCTCGTTGGAGAAGCACATGCCGGGCTCAAGCGGCGTCGTGTCGCCGCGCACCAGATTGGGCGCCTCGTGGATATCCAGGCCGATGCCGTGGCCGGTGCGGTGCGGCAGTCCCGGAAGCTGGTAGTCAGGGCCGTAGCCGAGCCCGGTCAGATAGTCGCGCGCGCCAGCGTCCACGCGCTCGCACGGCGCGCCCAGTTGCGCCGCCTCGAAGGCTCGCGCCTGAGCCTGCTTCTCGTGCTCCCAGACCCTGCGGAACGCGTCCGTCGGCGTGCCGAAGACGTAGGTGCGGGTGATGTCGGAGTGGTAGCCGTCCACCAGGGTGCCGGTGTCGATCAGGACCACGTCATCGAGTTTCAGCGCCCGGTCGCCCTCGCCGCCGTGCGGCAGGCAGGTGTCGTCGCCGAACGAGACCAGGCAGAACCAGGAGCCGCCCTCCCCGCCCAGCTTGCGGTGCTCGGCGTCGATGAAGCGCTTGACCTCGGAGGTCAGGACGCCCGCCTTCAACCAGTGACGCGTACGACGCTGCACTTCGAGCGTGATGGCCTTGGCGCGCGTCAACAGGGCGATCTCGGCCAAGGACTTGCGGCTGCGCATCGCTGTGATCAGCGGGCCGCCGTCGACCACGCGTTCCGCGCCCAGGGCCTTGCTCAGGCCCAGCCAGATAAAGGCCGCCGCCTGATCGTCAACCGCCAGCTTGCCGCCCGACGGCACACGGGTCGCCGCCAGCGCATAGGGGCTTTCCTCCTCCTCCCAGGTCAGAAGCTCGCCCGCGAGCGCGTTCGACGCCGAGGTCAGCCCCCCGATCTTGTCCAGCTCGAACCGGGGGCAGACGTACTCCAGCCGTCCGTCAGCGTGGATCAGGGCGCCGGTCAGGCGCTCGGACGGATACCAGTCCAGGCCGGTGAAGTAGCGCAGCGAGGCCGTCGGACCGAGCAGCAGGGCGGACAGCCCCTCTGCTCTCAGTCGCGCGGCCATCGTCTGAATGCGGCAACGCCGCTCATCGGCGGTGATGGGGGCGGCGGAGGGTGCGAAGAAGGTCATGGGCTCAACGTATATCGTATTCGATTTACAGCCACACTTCTTTCACGACTTGGGGCATCCAGCAAGAGCTGGGCTGGCCTTCGCAAAAGCTGAACACCGTGCCGGTTTGCAGCGTCGCCTCTAGGCGCGCTGGCGGCTTCGCAGCGTGGTTTTCCGCTTCGAGGAATCGGCGCTCAGGCCGAACTCGTCGCGCAGGTCTCGCAGGGTGTGCTCCAGGTGCGCGGCCACCATGCGACGCACGACCTTGGCGTCACGGTCTAGCCAGGCCGCCAGGATCTCCTGGTGCTCGGTCGCCGCCGTCAGGTGGCGATCATTGTGCTCAAGATGCTTGCGCACATAGCGGTCGGCCATGACATGCAGACGCGCCGTGATGTCAGTGGTCAGCAGGCGTCCGCCGGGCCGGATAAGGGCCATGTGAAAGGCGCGGTTCAACGGTCCTACGCTGGGCAGATGGGCGGCGGCGGCGGCGTCGAGTTCAGCCAGGCTGCGCTGGGCTGCGGCCCGCTGGTCGTCATCAGCCGCCAGACAGGCCTCGGCCGCGGCGTCCGGCTCCAGCTTCAGGCGCAGTTCATAGATTTCTTCAGCTTCGGTTGCGCTCATGCTGCGCACGAAGAAGCCGCGGTTGGCGTGCGACACCACCAGGCCGTCCTGCTCCAGACGGACCAGAGCCTCGCGCAACGGGATCTTGGAGACGTTCAGGTCAGCGGCAAGAGCATCCTGACGGATCGGCACATCCGGCTCTATGACCCCAGTCAAGATCATGTCCCTCACCACCTCCATCAGGCGGTCGGACAGGGTTCGAACTTCAAATGGGGATGCGGCCATGCAGGTCATCGAGTCGAATGATTGGGCCGAACGCCCACGCCAAGCCATAGCTTGCGATGACCGCAATTACGATGTGGAATACGTTAAACAACTTGGAAACCCTCCCAAAACCTGTCGCGGCGGTCCACCCAGAGGGTGTTGAACCCCGTAGCCACGGCCGAGCCTTCGATGGAAGGCACGATCGCCTTGTAGGCGCCCACCGTCGTTTCGGCCTCGACCCGGCCGATGAAGCGGCTGCAGATGTAGCTTTGATGGACGAAGGCGTCGCCGACCTTGAGCCGCCCCTTGGCGTGCAGGTGAGCAAGCCGGGCCGAGGTGCCGGTGCCGCAGGGGCTGCGGTCGATAGCCTTGTCGCCATAGAAGACGGCGTTGCGGCCGTCGGCCCCCTCGCCTTTCGGCGCGTCTGCCCACAGGACATGGCTGACGCCGTTGATCGACGGCTCGTCAGGGTGGACCGGATGGAAGACCTCGCGCACACGCTCACGCACCAGACTGCTCAGTTCGATGATACGGCCGGCGCCCAGGTCATCCAGCCCGGTGTAAGGGCCCTGCGGCTCGACGATGGCGTAGTAGTTGCCGCCGTAGGACACATCGACGCGCAAGGGGCCGAAGCCCGGCACCTCGATCTCTATGCCTTCCGCCGCCAGATAACTGGGGACATTGCGGATGCGCACCGAGGTGACGCGGTCGCCCTTGGTTTCATAGGCGATGTCCAGAACCCCGGCCGGGACCTCGATCTTCAGCCGTCCCGGCGTACGCGGCCGGATCAAGCCATGCTCCAGGCCGAAGGTGATCATGCCGATGGTCCCGTGCCCGCACATGGGCAGGCAGCCGCTGGTCTCGATGAAGAGGATGCCCGCATCGGCGTCGGGCAAGGTCGGCGGGTACAGGAATCCGCCGCTCATCATGTCGTGTCCACGCGGTTCAAAGCACAGCGACGTCCGTATCCAGTCGTAGCGGTCGAGGAAATCGAGCCGCCGCTCGGCCATACTCGTCCCTGACAGCAGGGGCGCGCCGCCGGCGACCAGGCGAACCGGGTTGCCGGCGGTATGACCGTCAATGCAGAAGAAGACGTCGCGCATCAAAACACCCGATCAGACGATCTTGAGGGCCTGGCCCGACCCGACAGGCCGCGTCGCCGCCGCCTTTTCGACCATGGCGATGACTTCAGCCCGGCGTGCGCCCGTCAAGGGCATGCGCGGCATACGGACCCGTTCGGTCCCCCGGCCCATGATCGCCTCGGACAGCTTGATCGACTGGACCAGGTCCGACACGGCGTCGAGGTGCAGCAGAGGCATGAACCAGCGATAGATCTCGACCGCGCGGGACAGATCGCCGTCCTTCACCGCCCTGACCAAGGCCACCGATTCCTCGGGGAAGGCGTTGGTCAGGCCAGAAACCCAGCCAGTGGCGCCCAGCAAAAGGCCTTCCAGCGCCACGTCGTCCAGACCGACCATGACGGCGTAACGGTCGCCCAGTTCGTTGAAGATGTCGGTGATACGCCGCGAATCCGGCGCGCTTTCCTTCAACGCCACGATATTGCGCACGTCTGCCAAGCGCATCAGGTCGGCGTTGGTCAGCGCGATCCGGTACATGGTCGGGTTGTTGTAGAGCATATTGGGCAGGCCGCTGGCCGCCGCCACGGCGCGGAAGTGAGCCTCCAACTCCTCGGCCGAAGGCATATAGACCATGGCCGGCAGCACCATGAGGGCGTCCACCCCGATATCCTCGGCGTCCTTGGCGTAGCGCTCCGCGCGCGCGGTGGTCAGTTCGCTGACGCCGGTGATGATCGGCACGCGGCCATCGGCCACCTCGACCGCCGCCTTCAGAACGGCGCGCTTTTCCTCGGGCTCCAGCGAATTGTTTTCGCCGACAGTGCCTATGACGATGATGGCGTCCACGCCGTCCTTGATCAGGCCGTCCAGCACCTTCTGGGTGGCGTCCAGATCAACCGCCAGCCCCTCGTCGAATTGGGTGGTGGCCGCGGGGATCACCCCCGTCCAGTCCAGCTTCGCCTTGGCCATAAGCCGTTCCTCCTAGAGCAGATTATTATCGTATACGATATTCAAATAATAGCGAAGTCAAGCGAATAGGCGTCTAGCTTGCGCTGTAGCTGGTCTTTGTCTGGGTGAAGAAATCGGCGGCGGCGAAGCCCTGCTCGCGCGCGCCGTAGCTGGACTTCTTCGTGCCGCCGAAGGGTACGTGATAGTCGACCCCGGCGGTGGCCAGGTTGACCATGGTCATGCCGGCCTTGGCCCGACGCTGGAAGTCACGGGCGTGCTTGAGCGACTGGGTTACGATGCCTGCCGACAGCCCGAACTCCCCGCCGTTGGCGACCTCCAGAGCCGCTTCGTAGTCCTTGACGCGGATGGTCGAGGCGACCGGACCGAAAACTTCCTCGGTGTTGATACGCATCGCCGGATCGGTGTCGGCGATCAAGGTGGGTTGGACGTACCAGCCGGGCGTGTCGCGGGTCAGGCGCTCTCCACCGGCGACCAACTGACCGCCCTCGAAGGCGGCGAGCTCCATGTAGCGATAGGAGGTCTCGCGCTGATCCTCGCTGACCGCCGGTCCGACCTGGGTCTGGGGATCGAGGGCGTGACCGACCCGCAGCGCCTTCACTTTTTCCGCCAGAGCCGCGACTAAGCGGTCGTGGATGCCCTCCTGCACGATCAAACGGCTCGACGCCGTGCAGCGCTGCCCCGTGGCGAAGAAGCTGCCGTCCAGGGCGATGGCCACCGCCCGTTCCAGATCAGCGTCGTCCAGCACGATCAGCGGGTTCTTGCCGCCCATCTCCAGTTGCACGCGGGCTTGACGCGCCACGGCCCCGGCGGCGACGCCCGCGCCCACGCCCTGCGAGCCCGTGAAACTGACGCCCGCCACATCCTTGTGATCGACAATGGCCTGACCCACGCGCCCGCCGCCGATGACCAGGTTCAGCACGCCCTTGGGCAGACCGGCTTCATGCAGGATGGCGACCAGGGCCTCGGCGGTGGCCGGGGTATAGCTGGCCGGCTTCATCACCACCGTATTGCCGAAGGCCAGAGCGGGCGCCGCCTTCCACGCCGGAATGGCGATAGGGAAGTTCCACGGTGTGATCAGCCCATAGACGCCGACCGGCTGGCGATAGGTCTGGACCTCGACGCCGGGCCGGGTCGAGGCCAGGTTCTGACCGTGCAGACGCAGGGCTTCCCCGGCGAAATACTTCAGGATACGCGCGGCGCGGGCCGTCTCGCCGACGCCCTCGACCAGGGTCTTGCCCTCTTCGCGCGACAACAGGCGACCGACAACTTCACGCCGCTCCATCAGCAGGGTCCCGGCGCGGTCCAGCACGTCGGAGCGCACCTCGGGCGAGGCGTTGGCCCAGCCGTCGAAGGCGGCCGAGGCCGCAGCCACGGCTTCATCCACCTCGGCCGCGCCGCCACTGGGCGCCAGGGCCACGACCTCGCGCGTGTCGGAGGGGTTCAGGCTCTCGACCTGGCCCCCGCCGGCATCGCGCCGCTCGCCGTTGATCCAGTGCGACAGTTCAATGGGAGCGGTCATGTGCTGTTCTCTGAATGGGTAAGGAAGGTCGGCCTCGGGCTCAAAGGCCCAGGGCCAGGATCTGGTCGTAGAGCACCTTGGGCGTACGCACCCCGCGCGCCAGGCTGCGGGCGCGGGCCTCATAGCGGCGCTGCGACGGCAGGCGCGCGCCCTGATCGGCGAAGGCGGCGAATAGGGCCTCGGCCCGGGCGGCGTTCGCCTCGGGATCGCCGCCGCCCATGATGGCCGGATCAAAGGCCAGGATCAGCTCGCCGTGCATGGGCGCCGCCTTGGCGCCGTCGTCGAAAGCCATGGATTCGCGGCTGGTCAGATCGCCGATCAGCGGCCCGGCCATCAGTTCAATCATGGTCGACAGGGCCGAGCCCTTGTGCCCGCCGAAGGTCAGCATGGCCCCGTCCAGCGCGGCGCGGGCGCTGGTCGTGGACCGCCCCTCGTCGTCCACGCCCCAACCCTCGGGGATGGGCTTTCCAGCGATGTCGTGCAGGGCCACATCCCCGCGCGCGACGGCGCTGGTGGCGAAGTCGAAGACATAGGGATGCCGTCCCGGACGCGGCCAGCCGAAGGCGATGGGATTGGTTCCAAGCAGACCCTTTTTACCGCCTGCAGGCGCCACCCATGAATGGCTGGGCGTCATGGCCAGGGCGGCAACGCCCCGCTCGGTCAGTTGCTCGATCTCGGGCCACAGGGCCGAGAAGTGGAAGCAGTTGTTGATGACCAGGGCCGCTACCCCGACCGTCTTGGCCTTTTCCGCCAGCAGCGGCGCGGCGCGCTCGAAGGCCAGCAGCGAATAGGCGTGGCGCGCATCGGCGCGCACCAGGGCGGGCGAGACGTCTTCGACCACCGGCTCGGCGTCCAGAGACATCTTGCCCGAACGCATGGTCATGACGCAGCCGGGCAGACGATAGAGGCCGTGCGAGGCGCATTCGTCACGCTCGCCCGCCGTGATGACGCGCGCAGCCGCCTCGGCGTGCGGCACGGACAGGCCGGCGGCGATCAGGACCCGCCGCGTCAGATCAAACACCTCCTGGATCGAGAGAGCGACCGTCTCTTCATCTCTAAACAGGCTCACGAAACACCCCTTCGACCGCCGCTAAATCGTATACGATACCTACTAGGCAGCGAGGAAACATCAAGACCCCCTGCAAGACGGCCCGCTTGACGTCGGAGACAATCGGCTGCACCACTTCATTATCGAATACTGTATCCGATTTTAAGGGGGAATCTTCATGAAGCGCCTATCCGCCCTGGCCGTCCTGCTGATGAGCAGCGCCGCGCCGCTTGCCGTCGCGCCCGTCTTCGCGACACCCGCCGTCGCCGGGACCGAGGCCGCCGCGCCGGCCCGCCTGCCCGCCGCCGTCTACGCCCGTGCCGAGGCTGTGCTGCCGCAGCATGTCGATGAGCTGATCTTCGGCCTGAGCGTGCGCCCGCAATGGATCGGCGACGGCGCCGACTTCTGGTTCGAACAACGGACGTCCGAGGGCCGCAGCTATGTTCGCGTCGAGCCCGCCACCAGGCAGACCCGTCCCCTATTCGATCATGACGCCCTGGCGAACGCCTCGGGCAAGCCCCTGGCCCGCAAGGACCTACGGCTCAGGGATCTGAAGGTCGACGCCAGGACCGGCGAGCTGACGTTCGGCTACGACAACCGCAGCTGGCGCTACGCCCCCGCGACGAATGTAGTCGAGGCCGCGCCCCCCACAGGGGACAAAGGCGTGGTCTCGCCCGACGGCCGCTGGCGCGCCCTGGTGCGCGACGGCGATCTGATCATCCTCTCCACGGCCGACGGCGCCGAGCGGCGACTGACCCAGGACGGCGAGACCTCGCCCTACGCCACCCCCCTGATCAACCTCAAGGACATGGCCGGCCAGGGCACATCCGAACCTGGGATCGCCCCAGCGGTACAATGGTCGCCGGACTCTCGCTTCATCGCCACCTATCGCATCAATCGCGATCATGCCCGCCGACTGTCTCTGGTGCAGTCCGCGCCCAAAGAGGGCGGCCCCCCGCGCGTGTTCGACTATCTCTACCCCCTGACGGGCGATACCGAGACGCCCATGGTCGAGGGCGTCTTCTTCGAGATCGAGAGCGGCCGGCGCATTCCCATGAAGACCCCGGCCCGGCCCGTCCTCTATTACGGCGGCCCTGATTATGAATGGAGCGCCGACAGCCGCGCTGTGTTCGAGCGCGGAGCGACGCGCGGCTACGGCGCCCTGCAACTGCACCGCATCGAGGCGACGACCGGCGAGACGCGATTGCTGACCGAGGATCGCTCGGACACCTATGTCGACTACTACGGCCACTTCTGGTCCTACGACGACAAGGCCGACACCCACTACTGGACCGCCGATCCCGACGGCTTCGCCCATGTCTACGCCGTCGACGCCAAGACCGGCGCGCGACGTCAGATCACATCGGGCGACTGGCGCGCCCGGTCGGTCGCGGGTGCAGACCGTCAAGCCCATCGACTGTTGATCGTCGGCTCGGGTCGCGAGGCGGGACGCGATCCCTATCTGCGCCATCTCTATTCCTTACCGACGGCAGGCGGACAGCCGCGTCTGCTGACACCCGAGGCGATGGACCACGACGTATCCGTCTCGCCCGATGGCCGCTTCTTCGTGGACAATATGTCGACCATCGACCAGCCGACGCGCTCGGTCCTGCGTCGCAGCAGCGACGGCGCCGTCGTCATGGAGTTGGGCCGCGCCGATGTCAGCGCCTATCTGGCCGCCGGCTATCGCCTGCCCGAGCCGTTCCAGACGATGGCCGCTGACGGCGTGACCCCCATCTACGGCGCCCTGTTCAAGCCCGCCGACTTCGACCCGGCCAAGCGCTATCCGGTCATCGAGGACATCTACACCGGGCCGCACTACGTGATGACGCCCAAGTCCTTCGAAGCGGCGATGACGGGTCGCAACGCCAACGCCATCGCCCAACTGGGGGTCATCGCCCTGACCATCGACGGGCGCGGCACCTGGGGCCGCTCACGCGCCTTCCAGCAGCCCGCCTATCAGAACCTGCACGCCGTAGGACTGGACGACCATATCGCCGGCATCCGCGACCTTGCGGCCCGAAACCCCTGGATGGACGCTGACCGGGTCGGGATCTACGGCTTCTCGGCCGGCGGCTACGACGTGGTGCGGGCCATGACGCGCCATCCCGAGTTCTACAAGGTGGGCGTCACCGCCTCGGGCAACCACGACAATCGCCTGGACAAGGCCGTATGGAACGAACAGTGGATGGGCAGCGAGCTGGGCCCGCTCTACGACGAAAACTCCAACATCACCTGGGCGCCCAAGCTGGAGGGCCGCCTGTTGATCGCCCACGGCGAACTGGACGAGAACGTGCCGCCGCTGGCGTCGCTGCGCCTGGTCGATGCTCTGATCAAGGCCAACAAGGACTTCGACTTCCTGCTGGTGCCGAACGCCGACCACTTCCTGGACGCCGTCCCCTATTACCAACGCCGGCGCTGGGACTTCTTCGTGCGCGAACTGCTGCAAGAGACCCCGCCCGAGGCCTACCTGATGAAGCCGTTCGACTGATCAAGGAACAACCCACAAAAGGAAAAGGCGGGCCAGACGGTCCGCCTTTTTTCATGCCCGCCTGGAAACATGAGCCCAAAATGAAAAGGGGGCGGCCAACCGGCCGCCCCCTTCCCGCTTATGACGTCAGTCGCCATTCGAGCCGTTACTGCCCTCCGAAGCGCCACTTGGCGCCCAGGAAGAAGAACCGGCCAATCAGGTCGTCCATGGCCAGGTTGCCCCGAGCCGTAGAGGGGTGATCGCGGGGGCCTTCGTTGAACACGTTGCGGACGCCGGCGGTGAAGCGGACGTTCATGGGCGTATCCAAGGCCACCGACAGGTCATGATACCAGACAGAGGGGATGTTGTAGTAGCTGCCGACGTCCTCAGCCGGGTTCGCCAGGTCGTTGTTGGTCACGGTCTCATCGACATAGCGGCTGGACCAGTTCACCTGGACGTCACCCCTGTAGTAGGTGGCGTTGATCATGCCCCGCAGCTTGGGATTGCCGGCTTCTCCAGCGTCGTCAAAGGCTGTCTCGTCGCCCGTCGCCACATCCCGATCAATGAAGATGTTGTGCTTCAGGTAGGAAGCCATGCCTTGCAGGCTGATCCGGCCCAGGTCGTCGTCCCGGCCCAGCAGGTCGGCGATATCGGCATGATAGGACGCCTCGAAATCGACGCCCTCGACCTCGAAGGAGGCGACATTGATATAGCTGTCGCGCACCTCGTACAGATTGCCGTCCGGCTTGCGGGTCAGCATGTCGCAGAACTGGTTGCTCAGCGTCGGCAGATCAACGCAGTTGTCGACTGTCTGCTGAGCGCCGATGCGGGAGATACCCCCGTCCAGCTTGATGCTGTAGTAGTCCGCCGAGAAGGCGAGGCCCGGCAGGAAGCGTGGCCGGACCACCGCTCCGAAGGTCAGGGTGTCGGCTTCCTCAACGCCCAGGTCGGGGTTGCCCGTGCTGAAGACCAGGGTCGTCACACGGCGCGTGTTCGGGTCCCAGGTCACCGGATCAAAGCCCAGGGCCAGACAGTTGGCCTTGCGGTTCTCGGTGCCGCTGTTCAGCAGATCAGGGTCGCATGGATCGCTCAGGCCTGCGGCGCCGCGGCTGCCGGGGTTGAACATCTCGCCCAGAGACGGGGCCCGCACCGCCGTCGCCTTGGTCACGCGGAAGCGGATGTCGGGGATCGGCGCCCACGAGCCCGCCAGCTTCCAGGATTCGACGCTGCCAGCACGCTCATAGTCCGACACGCGGTAGGCGCCTTCGACTTCCAGCGAGTGGATAAAGGGCCGGTCCTTGATCACCGGAACCAGGACCTCGGCGAAGGCCTCGCGCACCTCGTTGCTCTCCTGGATGGGCGAGAACTGGCTGGCGAAGAAGCCCTGCGCCTTCTCCCAGACGTAGGAGGGGCGGAAGTCGATCTCGTCCTTGCGGTACTCAGCCCCAGCCGAGACCTTCACGGCGCCGGCTGGAAGCTGGAACAGGTCGCCCGAAATCAGCCCTTGGATCAGGGTCTGGCTGGTCTCCGTGGTCGAGGTGTGTTCCGCGCGAATATAGTCGACGGCTTCGGGCGAAATCGTGCCCTGGCCGAAGATATTGACCGGGACGCAACCGCGCGCACGCGCCTCGACGCTGCGGCAGACGGGGTCGCCCGTGACCGGGTCGCTGATGGCGTCCAGAGCCTCAAACCAGCGTTCGTCGATACGGTCATTCAGGTTGTGGTTAGTGCTGAGAGAGTTGCCGTACTCGAAGACAGCCGACCAGTTCCAGGTGTCCCCGAACTCGCCCTCCAGCCCGGCTGCGACGCTGTAGTATTTGCGGTTCATGTCTGTCCCGCGCATCCCGAACTCGTCGTGTGAGCGCGCCCAGTCGCTCATGGAGGTCTTGCCTGCCGCGACCAGACCGTCGCGGACGGCGGTCGGCATGAAGGGGTTGTCGATCGATACGCTGGCGCTCCAGGAGTCGAAGACAGCGCTGATCCTGTCGCGAGCGGTGATGTCGGCGAACATGACTTCGCTGAAGAGCTTCAGCTTGTCGTTCAGGCGATAGTCGGCCTTGGCGTAAATGTTGGTTCGCTCCAACGGCGCGACCAGGGTGTCGGCGTCCTGAACACCGCCTTCATCGGTGGAGTAGGCGCCGTCGATCACGCCGCGATCGCCCGCCTTCATCGGGCGGAAGGTCTGGGTGGCGGAATCGAAAATCACGTCCGTCGCGGCGCCACCGGGACCGAACGGCAGATAGCCCGTCGGCGTGCCCAGGGCGAAATAGGCGTAGCGCAGATCACGCATCGGAATACGCCCCGGAATGCCGTCATTCGACCCGGTATTGGCCGGGTTGGACACAAAACCATAGCGTGTGCCCAGCCCCCGGTCGCCGCGGGTCAGGCCGCCGCTCTCGGTGCGGCTGACATGCAGCACGGCGTTGCCGCGGTCATAGTTGACGCCGGCGGTCAGGCCGTAGTTCACGGTGTCGTAGTCGCCGCCCTCGTCAGACCCATACTGGACGTTGGCCTCGATCCCGTCGAAGTCGTCCTTGAGGATCAGGTTGACGACCCCGGCCACGGCGTCGGCGCCATAGACCGCCGAGGTGCCGCCCGTCTGGACTTCCACACGCTGAACCAGAGCAGCCGGAATATTGCTCAGATCAAACGCCAGGAAATTGGAATCATCCGGCGTGCCCGCACGACGGCGGCCATTGACCAGCGTCAGGGTCCGGCGAACGCCGAGGTTGCGCAAGTTCGCCTGATTCAGGCCGATATTGCCAAAGCTGTAGCTGGTGTTGGCGTTGGACAGGCCCGTCGCCACCTGCGGCATCTCGTTGAGAATGTCCGCGATATTGGTGATGCCCTTGGCTTCGATCGTCTCGGCCGTCAGCGCCATGGTCGGCGTCGGCGCGTCCAGCCCGCTACGCTGAAGCCGCGATCCCGTGACGACCACCTCATCGACCTGGGAAACCTCTTCTGCGCCCGTCGTGGACGCATTCTGAGCCTGCGCCGCCATTGGCGCGGCTAGCGCACCCAGGCCCACACTCGCAATCAGCGCCCGCTTTCTCCACCGCAAAGCCCTCGCCCTCTGCTCTTCTATCGCACTCAAAACCGTTCCTCCCCTGAGAGTATTTGAATGCGATATAATGTATACGATATACACGTACTGTCCAGCCGATCGAACGTGGGTTTGCTCAACCCCGTCTTCGGGCGCCAACCGAGCCTCTTCTCCCTGAACTGCGGGCGCTTGGCCCCCCAATGCGGGCCTATCGACTTTTCCAGTTGCAGGCGTTTGGCGGCCGTCCCGCAGCCGCCGCTTCCGCCATCAAGCCGCCGACCGTTTCGGCGCCCGGATCAGGAACAACTGCCCCGCCAGCACCAGCGCCAGGCCGACAAAGGCGATCATGCCGAACCGCGCGCCCTCGAAGAGCACCGACACCAGCATGGCGATCGGCGGCGTCAGGGCCGAGACATAGCTGGCCAGGGCAAAGCCTCGCAGACGGGCGATGGTGAAATACAGCCCAAACGCGATCACCGAGCCGAACAGCGACAGATACAGCAGCGAGATGACATAGGCCGGGCTCCACGCCACCGACCACGACACACCCGTCGCCAGGCCATAGAGCGCCAGCGCCCCCGTGCCGTAGGCCATGGCCCAGGCCGTGCCGGGCAGGACCTGCGCCCCAGCCCGCTGCCCCTTCCACGCAAACCAGTTGCCGAAGGCGGAGGCCACGACGGCGATCACGGCGAAGGTCACGCCCTCGACCGCGTGCAGGCCCAGCCCCGCCCCCATGACCTCGCCGCCCGACAGGACAGCCACGCCGATCACGCCCATGCCGGCCCCCAGCCAGGCCGCCGACGCCGCCTTTTGCTTCGAAACCACGCGGAACAGGATCAGGTTGAGGAAGGCCAGGGCCGCAAAGATCACCGCCACCACAGCCGAGGCGATCTTCTCTTCGGAGGCATAGACGAAAGCATAGCTGATGGCGAAGGAGAACAGCCCCTGCCCCATGGCCGCCAGGTGCTGCGGCCGCGTCATGGCCAGCTTTCCGCCCGTCGCCTTGACGACCAGGGCCAGCACCGCCGCCGCGATGGCGAAGCGCAGCACCACCGACACCACCGGATCGACCGCACCCAGCTGGAAGGTGATGGCGTACCAGGTCGTGCCCCAGATCAGGGCGCAGACCCCGATCCCGCCGATGGCGAGGGCGGCGGGAGACAGCGGAGCTTTTACAGACTGGGTCACGGGCAGGGCCTCAGGGCGACTCGACGGAAACGAAACCGGAACCCCGTTATCATCGGTTTTCGTGCAGCGCCGCCATGATCTTGCAGCCTTCTGCCTTCATGGAGCGTTCTGCTAAGCTATCCCCCTCAAAGGACCCTTCGTCATGCGCTTCCTTCCGCTGATCGCCCCGCTCGCCCTTGTCGTCGCCGCCTGCTCCAGCATGCCGGACGCCGAGAGCGCCTCGACCCAAGTCGACGTCACCGCCGCCTATCGCGAGCGCATCATGCTGACGCCGGGCCATGTGCTGACCGTCAAGGTCGAGGACGTCAGCCTGATGGACGCCCCCGCCCGCGTTATGGCCCAGACCAGCCAGCCGCTCGACGGTCGCGGCCCGCCCTACGCCGTCACCCTGTCGGTGCCCAACAGTCAGATTGACGCACGCCACACCTATGCCGTCCGCGCCGAAATCCGCGATCCGGCAGGCGCCCTGCGCTTCACGACCGACACCCGCCATTCGGTCCTGACCAATGGCGCGCCGAACAAGGCCGACATCATCATGGTCGGCGTCCGCTAAACCGTGAGCAGCCTCGCCAAGCGTTCGGTCCTCCTGTCGGGCCACGCCACCTCGGTGGCGCTGGAGCCGGAGTTCTGGGCCGTGCTGGACGCTATCGGGGCTGAACTGAACCTTGGCCGCGCCGCCTTGTTGATCCGCATCGACGCCTGGCGCGGCCGTCGCCCCCTCGCCTCGGCCTGCCGCGTGCTGGCCCTGCAATGGGCCGGCGGCGACCACAGCTTCGCAGGAACCGAGACATGGCCACCGACAGCCGCCTGATCCCCGCCGCCGTCGTCGGCGGCCTACTGGCCGTCGGCCTGATCGGCGCCGGCGCCCTGATCGGTCAGGGCGTGGTCAACGCTCGCGCCGGCGATCGCTCCGTCACCGTGCGCGGTCTGGCGGAAAAGGACGTGAAGGCCGACCTCGCCGTCCTGCCGATCCGCTTCACCGCCTCGGGCGAGGTCCTGTCCGAGGTTCAGGCCCGCATCGACGGCGACCTGATCATCGTGCGCCAGTTCCTGAAAGCCCAGGGCTATCCCGACGCCTCGGTCGATCTCGGTCCCCTGGGCGTCGCCGACACCCGTTCGCGCGAATACGCCAGCCAGACCGGCGGGCCCCGCTTCATCCTGAACCAGACGGTCGTCGTGCGGACCAACGACGTGGACCGGGTTCAGACCACCACCCGCAACCTCAACGATCTGGTGCGCCAGGGCGTGGTGCTGCAGGACTTCCAGGGTCCGTCCTACATCTTCACACGGCTGAACGACGTCCGCCCCGCCATGATCGCCGAGGCCACCGCCGCCGCCCGCACCGGCGCCGTCCAGTTCGCCAAGGACTCCGGCGCGCCTCTGGGCCCGATCAAGTCAGCCGGTCAGGGCTCGTTCGAAATCCTGCCTCGCGACGGCTCCGGCGACGAGGCGACTTCGCTGAACAAGAAGGTCCGCGTCGTGACCACCATCAGCTACCGGCTGAAGTAGCCGCCTGACCCCGATGTCCCGACATAGAAAAAGCCCGCCGCCCCTTGCGGGCACGGCGGGCTCATAGACGCTTCACGACTGCCCTGCGCGGGCAGCGTCTCCTACTCTCAGCCCTGCGGCTCAGCCGCCGGTGCCGTCACGGTCGGCGGTTCGGCCGGGCGCGGCATGTCCGGCATGCGCGGCGTGTCCGGCAGCTTCGGCGCAGGAACATTGATGTCCAGATTGACCTCCGGCGCTTCCGGCACAGCGGGCGCCCGCCCGCCGGAATAGAGGAACCAGCCGATCACGGCGACGGCGACGATCAGGCCGCCGACGATGAAGGCCAGCATGCCGCCGCCTCCCTTACGCTCCGGGGCCGAGGTGTTGATCGTCGTCTGGTGCACGACGCGCTCAGGCGGCGGGATATTGGGGTCCGTCATTCAGAGCCTCCTTACTGGCCGCTCGGCACGGCCGGAGCCGACACTTCGGGCAGTTTCACGTCCACGTCGATATTCTTGGTTTCCGGCGCGCCGCCACGGCCCAATAGGAACCAGGCCAGCACCGCCACCACGACCACCAGGCCGCCGACGATGAAGGCCAGTCCGGCGTTTCCGCCTCCGCTTGAACTCTCGGCCATTCGTTTCCCTTCCATTGCTTCCCCTGAGGTCGTGAGAACGAGGGTCAGGCTTGGCGGTTCCCACCGGCCATTTTCAATCGGGGCCTGACTTTGGCCTCTGTGCTGCTTATGTTCTCCTCCGAATCCGCCCTGCGTGAGCCGCTTATCCTGTGACCGACCTGCCCGCCCCCCGCATTTCCGACCTCGCGCGCGCCCAGTCGCCCGACGGCGCCGCCGCTGGCGTTCGCGACTACCTGTCCGGCCTCAACCCCGAACAGAGGCTGGCGGTCGAGACGACCGAGGGGCCGGTTCTGGTCCTGGCCGGCGCAGGCACCGGCAAGACCCGCGTCCTGACCACCCGTCTGGCCCACATCCTGGCCACCGGCCGGGCCAAGCCCTGGGAACTGCTGGTCGTCACCTTCACCAACAAGGCCGCGCGCGAGATGCGCGAGCGGATCACCCACCTGATCGGCCCCTCGGCCGAGGGCCTGCGCTGGCTCGGCACCTTCCACTCGGTCGCAGCCCAGATCCTTCGCCGTCACGCCGAACTGGTCGGGCTGAAGTCCAGCTTCACCATCCTGGACACCGACGATCAGGAACGGCTGCTGAAGCAACTGCTCGAAGCCGCCAATATCGACACCAAGAAGCACACGCCCAAGTCGCTGGCCCATCTGATCGACCATTGGAAGAACCGCGGCTGGACGCCCGAGAAGCTGCCCCCGAGCGAAGACTTCGCCAACGGCAAGGGCCACGCCCTCTACGCCGCCTATCAGAAGCGCCTGGCCACGCTGAACGCCTGCGACTTCGGCGACCTCCTGCTGCACAACCTCACCATCCTGTCGAAACACGCTGACCTGGCTGAGGAATATCGTCGCCGGTTCCGCTACATCCTGGTGGATGAGTACCAGGACACCAACGTCGCCCAGTACCTGTGGCTGCGGCTGCTGACCGCCTCGACCGGCAATGTCTGCTGCGTCGGCGACGACGATCAGTCGATCTACGGCTGGCGCGGGGCCGAGGTGGACAACATCCTGCGCTTCGAACGCGACTTCCCCGGCGCCAAGATCGTCAAGCTGGAGCGTAACTACCGCTCGACCAAGCATATCCTCGGCGCCGCCTCGGCCCTGATCGCCACCAATCAGGACCGTCTGGGCAAGACCCTGTGGACCGAAGACGACAGCGGCGACAAGGTCCGCGTGCGGGGCGTCTGGGACGGTGAGGCCGAGGCCCGCCTGATCGCCGACGAGATCGAGACCGCCCGCAAACAGGGCATGAAATACCGGGACATGGCCGTCCTGGTCCGCGCCTCCTTCCAGATGCGGGCGTTCGAAGAGCGCTTCGTCATGCTGGCCGTCCCCTATCAGGTCATCGGCGGCCCGCGCTTCTTCGAGCGCGCGGAGATCCGCGACGCCCACGCCTACCTGCGCCTGATCCAGTCCGAGGACGACGATCTGGCCTTCGAGCGCATCGTCAACGTGCCCAAGCGCGGCATCGGCGAGACCAGCGTCCAGAAGATTCTGCACATCGCGCGCGAGAACGGGGTCTCGGCCATGCAGGCCGTCCGCCACCTGATCACGACGGATGAGCTTCAGGCCCGCACCCGCACGCCCCTGGCCAACTTCGTCCGCGACCTCGACCGCTGGCGCGATCTGGCCGCCATGGGCACGCCCCACTGGCAGGTGACGGAAACCCTGCTGGACGAGAGCGGCTACACCGACATGCAGAAGGCCGACCGCACCAGCGGCCAGACGCGCCTGGACAACCTCAAGGAACTGACCCAGGCCATGCAGGCCTTCGACACCCTGCAAGCCTATCTGGAGCACGTGTCCCTGGTCATGGACCTGGATCGGGCCGCGCCCGAGTCCGAAAGCGGCGCGGTGCAGATCATGACCCTGCACGGCGCCAAGGGGCTGGAATTCCCCCTGGTCTTCCTGCCCGGCTGGGAGGAAGGCGTCTTCCCCTCGCAGCGCAGCATCGACGAAAAGGGCGTGAAGGGCTTGGAGGAGGAACGCCGCCTGGCCTACGTCGGCGTCACCCGCGCCAAGCAGGACGCGCGCATCAGCTTCGCCGCCAACCGTCTAGTCTATGGCCGCTGGACCTCGCAACTGCCCAGCCGCTTCGTCGACGAACTGCCGCTGGCCCACGTCGAGCCCCAGTCCGACACCGGCTACTACGGCGCCTCGACCGGCATGAAGGAGGCCAAGAGCCGCTGGGACGACGCCCCCTCCTTCGGCAGCGGCTATTCCAGCCCCGGCTGGAAACGCGCCCAGAGCTTCACCTCGGGCCAGCCGGCGCGTTCCGCCTCCACGCCCGCCCGCAAGGCCATCATCGAGGGCGACGGCCGCCTGATCGCCACCGCCGTCCCCAAGCCCGGCAGCGACTGGTCCCGCGGCGACCGCGTCTTCCACCAGAAGTTCGGCTACGGCGCCGTCCGCGCGGTCGAGGGCAACAAGCTGGTCGTCGCCTTCGAAAAGGCCGGCGAGAAAAAGGTCATCGACAGCTTCGTCGAGAAGGTCGTCTAGACAAGCACCCGCCGCAGCCCCTCCAGGACCTGCGGGTAGCGCTCCAGATAGCGGCTGGCCGCCTTTCGCAGTTGCGCGACCTCCGGCTTCAGCCAGCGATCCATATCGCCGTCGTCGCCCTTGAGCGCGGTGAATACGGCCAGTGCAAAGGCCCAGCTGCGCGGCGACAGATAGCCCGAGCGGCGGCTCATCCAGCCCTGACTGAAGGCGTCGCCGTGCTGGGCGAAGCTGAAGGCCGCATTGGCCCCGAACAGGCCGAAGCCCGTGTAGGCGACCATCAAATCCGTGGCGAGTTCATGGGTCTCGTCCTCGACCAGATCCGCCTGCCCCGACAGCAGGTAGTGCGCCGCCTCGTGCGCCAAGGTCGCGACGAGGTCCGAGGTCCGCTCCAGCAGCTCCGGCGAGTATGAGATCACGGCGACGCCGTCCGCATCGAAATGGAAGGTTCCGTTCGGTTCATCCTCGCCTTCCAGCGTCAGGAAGGCGCCGACCTGCATCCCGCCTCTCCGCTCCGGCAGCGCCTCCAGCCGACACGGCCAGTCGCCGATACCCATGAGGTTCATGACGCATCGAAGGATGTGCTGAACACGCTCGTGCCCCTGCGCCTCGGTCGCGGGAAAATAGTCGGGCGTCGGCAGCACCAGCGGCGTCTCGCGAAAGGGCGCCTCTCCTCCGAACCGCTCTAGCAAAAGCGCCCAGGTCGTCAGGTGCCACTCCTGCACGTCTTCATCCAGAAACGGCTTCGGCCGCACCCGACGACCAAACAACAACTCCAGCATTCTCTTCCCCCCGAAATCCGCGAAAACAGCTCGACGAAGCCGACCTAGACGCGCTCACCCTCCCGCCGGAAGCGCATCAGTCCGGCCCGGCCCCTACCCTTCCTTAACCCTGTTCGGCGACCGTGCCGCCGTGCGCGCCGTCCGTCCAGAGCCTGAAGCCATTCACCCCGGCCCGCCCCTATGGGAACAGGTCGCGGCGGGCTTTGTCGTCTGTATGCTGACCGGCGCCCTGATCGGGCCGGTGTTGGCGCCGGATCAGGGCGAGACGCCGCTGCTGCGCCTGTTCTGGCTGCCAGTTTACGCCATCGTCGCCGGATTGGTCCTGCTGCGTTTCAAGACCATCGCGCGGGCTTGGCCGGCCGTGCTCGCCTGGGCCTGTATCGTCTCCCTGGCCTTCGCCTCCAAATACTGGTCGATCGACCCGTCCATGACCGGCCGCCGGGTCATCGCCATGGTCATCAGCGGCTCGTTCGCCATGTATCTGGGAACGACCTTCCACGGGCATTGCCTGCCGCGCTTGCTGACCCACTGCGCTTTCATCATGGGGCTGCTGAGCATCCTCATGGTCTTCGCCGTCCCCTCCATCGGCGTGCATCAAGACGTCAACGCCGGGATGTGGCGCGGCATCTGGTACGAGAAGAATCAGATGGGGATGGTCATGGCTGCGGGGGGAACCGCGGCTGCGGCCTGGGCTGCATCCGAAGATCGGCGATGGAAGACGCCGCTGCTGACCATCCTGCTTTGCTTTCTGCTGGTCTTGGCGGCCCGGTCCAAGACCTCCCTGCTCTGCATCATGCTGGGCGTCGGCATGGTCGGCGCGCTTTGGGCGCTCAAGCGCGGAGGCCCCGCCCTGGCGGTCGCCGCCGTCTGGATGGGCGTCGTCGGCGGCGCAGCGGGCTGGTGGCTGTGGACCTATGAATCCGCCGAAATCCTCGCCGCACTCGGCAAGGACCCGTCGCTGACCGGGCGCACAGGAATCTGGGACGCCCTGTTCGTCAAGATCGCCGAGCGCCCCTGGACCGGCTACGGCTACAACGCCTTCTGGGGACTGGACTCTGAGCCCGCCCTATGGGTTCGCTATCAGACAGGCTGGGTGGTGCCCTCGGCCCACAACGGCTGGATCGACCTGCTGGTCCAGCTGGGTTGGCCCGGCGCCATTCTGGTCGGGACGATCATGACCTCGTCCTATGTCCTGACCCTGCTGCGCCTGCCGACGGCGGGCCTGCGCGAGGGCTTCTGGGGCATCGCCTATCTCAGCGTCTATATCCTGCTGACCTTCTCCGAGAGCGTGCTGCTCAGCGCCCAGAGCCTGCCCTGGACCCTGTGCCTGGCGATCCTGGCGCGCGCCGTCTATCCCGAGCCGCCGTTCGACCGGGTGACGCTTGCCCCGAAGCGACGCGGAGCCTACCAGTCCGGTCCCCGAATCACCGCAGACTGCGTAGATGGCCGACCTATTCTCCACGCTCGACGACGCTGAACCGACCCTTCCGACTGCCAAGGCAGAAGCGCCCGCGCCGGTCGCGGCTGCGCCTCGTCCCGAGCCGACGGCGCCCGCCCCGGTTCAGACC